>CAZBUZ010000047.1:6171-9458 GCA_964495205.1 uncultured Pseudomonadota bacterium
GACGCTTGATTCAGCAATTGATATGGCGGGGCTATTCTTGCCTAAGAAGTCTTTAGTGGTTGTTACCAAGGATAGTAAAAAGCGTACCGTATCTCAGTATTACACCAAGACTGATCCTTTGCTCAAAAGCGATGTGCCAATTTTTATTTTGGTGAATAATTTGACTGCATC
The DNA here is from genome assembly GCA_964495205.1 of uncultured Pseudomonadota bacterium. Classification (GTDB taxonomy): domain Bacteria; phylum Babelota; class Babeliae; order Babelales; family RVW-14; genus GWF2-38-10. The sequence goes on from CAZBUZ010000047.1 coordinate 6,343, forward strand.
AGCAGCTGAAATTTTGGCTGGATGCCTAGCTCACCATTCACGCAAGGGTGTGCAGATTGCTGATAAAAAAAGTCGTCGAGGGGGTAAGCATAACCTTATGGTTTTTGTTGTAGGAACCTCCAGCTTTGGCAAGGGCTCGGTGCAAGAATTGATTCCTATCAAAAATGGCTGTGCGCTTAAATTAACGACAATGCTTTATTTTTTGCCAGAAAACACCTCGTTGCAAGCAACGGGTATCCAGCCGGATTTTATTATAAAACCAAAACTTGTTCCTGCTGATGAGATGAAATGGATTGCTGAATTTTATGGTAAAGAAAGTGCGTTGAAGAATCACATATCGGTCAAGGAAGTTGAAGAATCTTTTGGTATCAAGCCATCTAAAGAGGCTAAAAAAGAAGCGGATGCTATCCAAAAAGCAACATCATCATTAGAGGATATTGTAGAATTTAGCGAGGATGAGCGACCAGAGCGTTCGGGGATGATGTCGCGTGGTGAGCGTGATTTGAGCCGAGGTAAAAATAAAAAAAGGAAAGACAAGCAGTCGGAAAAAAGCTGGGAAGAAAAGCGACGTGAAGAGTTGGCGCTGGATGTTCAGGTACAAGCTTGTGTCAATCTAATCAATATTTTTGATGTGACGCGCAAGGCTAATCCGCGTATTGTGGCAACACGGCAAAAAGCATATGATTTTTTGAAAAAGCAGTACCTGACCGACGTGCCGGCAGCTGTTGAGAAGGTTGGGTAGTGAAAAAATACAAAAATATTAAAATCATCTTTGATTTTTGATAAAAAACACCCTATAATATCAACATCTAATGATTGCTCAATGGTGTTTTACCGCAAGGTAGATGCCTGATTGCGTGGTGGGCGTAGCTCAGTTGGTAGAGCATCAGATTGTGGTTCTGAGTGTCGCGGGTTCGAGACCCGTCGCTCACCCCATAAAAACATGAGCAAATGAAATTCTTAAGGATCTTATCACCTGTCGGGGTGTGGCGCAGTTGGTAGCGCACTCGCTTTGGGAGCGAGGGGTCGTCAGTTCGAGTCTGACCGCCCCGACCATAAAAAATCAATCTTCCAGAAGTTCTATCAAGTTGCGTGCCCGTAGCTCAGCTGGATAGAGCAACGGATTTCTAATCCGTAGGTCGCAGGTTCGAGTCCTGCCGGGCACATGAAAAAAAGCCCAGTTCTGTTGAACCAGGCTTTTTTATCGTCAAATAAAAATGTCGTTTATTTGCATATTACCGAGCACGTTGATGAATGTGCCCAATCCCATGCATTTACTGCTTTATCTGCTATCCATGTTGCGCATCCGCCCAAAAAGGTTCTGGCTGGATAGTACATGTAGTCTTGTAGAAAAGAGCTTGTTGTTCCAAACTCATAACCACAAATAGCCTTATCAGTTAATGCGTGATCGCCATAGAGGAGGGCCGCGGAAAGCGCAATGGTTATAAGGCCGGCTTTAGAACATGCCACATTCCAGATAAGGAACTTGGGGAGGGTCCAGCATATAAATTTAGGCAAGTTGTAAAATGCCTTGGCAAATCGAGAACGATTTTCTTTGCGGATAAGGGTATTAAGTTGTGCCATATACGCCATGTATTGGGTGTTGGCTTTTTGGAGCGCAGCAAGCCCTGCTTGAAATTCTTCATGGTTGTTGTCGTTGTTCTTGTTTTTATTGTGCTGTGCCCAGGTCCTTTGTAGTGTAGTTAATTGTACAAAAAGGTCGTATATGTAGGCTAGTTTTTCTGTATTAGTGTGCGCACAGAGTCCTTTGGTATAGAGAATTTGATCTTTGAATTTGCCAAGTTCTTGGGTGAGTGTTGTCATTGCTTGATCGCCCGCAAAGTCTCCTGGGAGTGATGCTGCGGTTCGCCAATGTGTTGCAGGGAGCGCTGCAACAGGTGCGGCTAATGTGGTGAGCATGCTGCCGAGGATCAAGGTGGTGCCGATAAAAAAAGATTTAATGAATAATTTCATAGATTATGCCTCCAGAGAAAAAAAATATTATCAGAAAATAAAGGATTAACAATGTGATAGCCAGGAAGGAGTCTCCTTCCTGGCTATTTGTTTTTCAAGCTTGTTCTTGTTGGTTATGTTCAGTGTTTATTGAACTTTCAAGTGTGGATTCTTGAACCAGTCCAAAGCGCGCTTGAACAAAGGTTGTGCTTCCCATGCAACAGCTTCGGTTATTCGTGTTTCAAGCTCAGGCAAGTTGCACTGTTGAGCATATCGAAGTACAGGCTCAACGCATTCTTTGACTTCTGCTGGAGTTTTGGCGTGTTTAAAACAGTTTTGTATGCCAGATAACATATCAAGACCTTTTTGAAGAGCTTGTTCGCGTAGTTGACGGGCTTGCTCTTGTAGCTCTGCGCCGGTGTTAAAGCCATTTCCAATCATTCCATTCCAGCAACGGTTAAAGAAGTGTCCCGTTGGGGTGAGAACCTTGTTATAGGTCCTCTGAGCAACATATGATGCTGCTTGTCCGATTGGGGTGAGAACATGATCATAGGTTCCTTTTGCAAGTTTTGATACATCTGTCATGAGTTTGCTTGGTGCCTTAACGCGTTCCCAAATGCCATCGGCATTCTTATAGCAAAGATAAACCGTTCCGGCGATAGAGAGGGTAATGAGGCCGGCCTTGATGTAGTGAAAGCGGCAGTAGTTTTTTAATCTGATTGCATTTGCTTTAACATTACTACCAGTGAGGCGTGCTTGTAATTCTTGTGTGTAAGCAGCCTTTTCTGCATTAGAACCTGTCTGAATTCTACCATTCAATAGGGCGATGCGAGGATTTTGACCGAATACTGGTTGGCTAGACAATGCAACACCAGCTAATAAGAGAGCTCCTAAAAGCTTTTTCATAATAAACCTCCAATAAGTTATGATAATTATAAAAAATGCCGTAAATTTTACTAATGTTCGTCTGTTTGTTATGTACTTTTACCTTACAATGCAATAAAAAATAAAGGGTTGGTTACCTAACGTTATTGTTAATTGTCTTAATGATAAATATTGTATAGCGAAAAGAGAGCTTTAAGCTCTATAACCATCCATTTATTTTTCATAATTCTTGTTTTAGAATAACGAGACCGTGATTAATTTGCAAATGGGGGGAGGGG
>CAZBUZ010000048.1:0-9366 GCA_964495205.1 uncultured Pseudomonadota bacterium
CTTATTTGTTTGGCTTGTACTTATCTGTGGTTAATTTAAATGTCGATACGGCCTAATTCTATACCTGTTTTTATTGCAACAGGAGCGCTGATGCCACGTTCAGGCATCGCAGACTCAGCAACTGTTTTCTTAATGGTGTGATTATCAAAAATCAATATCCTGTCGCTTTTGTCGACGATAAAGTCATATGATCGTTGAACAAACCAAAGGTAAGAAATGCCCCCAATTAAAACAAGAGAAGTTAAAAACGAAGAACTAACCAACGCCGCCATTGTTGTTCTGTACATAAAAAAAGATAAAAAAATCAACAGCAATAAACAATAAACAACAGCCAGCGCTATTTTAATACTATTGCGCTTTACAACGATACCCTGTGTCCCAAAAAATTCTTCTTTTATGAAGATGAGCCCTAAAATCAAATTTGTTTCTGGAACAGCTTGATAAAAAATCATTGATGGCTGCCCGGTCAAATAGTTAATATAAAACTGAGACCCGGATTTTTTTACCAAAATTTCTTTGTTTACTTCCTCCAGATATTTATTTTTCTGTTTTTTAGCAAAATCAAAAACTGTCTCGCCACTTCTATATAATTCTTCTCGAGGATGAGCAACAAATGTTCCCTTGTTCGATATAACAAAACCATAACTTCTTTTGCCCAAAGCTAATTCATTAACTATTTTTCTCACATAATCTAAACGGATAATAACAAAAACCACCCCTCGTGGAGTCTTTTTATCACCAGGAGAAAAAAAACGCACACTGTAAGCAATGATGTGGTGCTTCGTTGCTGTTCCCCAAAATGGCTCTGTCCATTGCTCACCTGATTCCATAGCCTTGTACCAGTCAGTTCGAGCGCCAGCTTTTTCTGATGGCAAGGTATAATCATAGGGAGCTTCTACCGAGAAAATTTTTTGCCCATCGCGTAAAACGCCTGGCGAATGCAATCGGACTGATTCATCAAAAGCATACGGTCTAAAGCCAGCCGCAATCCCTTGAATATTTGGATTTTTTTCAACGATAGAAGTAAGAAATTGATTCAATGATTCCTTATTCCAAACACGCTCGCCTAAAACATACGCAGCATCGCGAGCAATTTGAGCATAGGCTTGAAAACGACTACTTATTTTCTGAGCAGCTTGATCCATCTGTTGCTCTGCATATTCGTTCATCTGTCTCGTCAATAAGTTTTCTAGACTTACTTGTTGGTAGATTTCCCATCCCAAGGCCAAGACACCAAGTCCTAAGCAACCAGATAAAATATAAAGCCAAATCAATCGATATTTCACAATCAAACCCTCCTTGCTTATGCTGTTTTTACCATTACCTGGTACGATAGAAAAAATCGTATAAAAAAATAAAGCTTTTTCATAAGTCGCCAAAAAACAGGTCGTATTTTACTCAACCCCGTAAACATGGTATCTTGGCTACAGAAGGCTAACCTTATTATTGCGTCTTATTAAATAACGTGGGTACTATGAATTCATTTGAAATTCGCCAAAAATTTTTAAATTTTTTTGCTAAAAACGGACATACCATCGTAGCTAGCTCTTCACTCATCCCCGCCGAAGATCCAACACTTCTTTTTGCCAATGCTGGCATGAATCAATTTAAAGATTTGTTCCTGGGCAAAGAAAAGCGATCCTACACACGCGCAACCACCTGTCAAAAATGTGTTCGTGCAGGAGGCAAACATAACGACCTTGAACAAGTTGGGTTTACCGAACGCCACCTCACATTTTTTGAGATGCTCGGCAATTTCTCATTTGGTGATTATTTCAAAAAAGAAGCATTGAGTTTTGCTTGGGAATTTTTGACCAAAGAAATGAACATTCCCGCAGACAAGTTGCATGTCACCATCTATAAAACCGATGACGATGCCTTTGAAATTTGGCACAAAATCGTAGGCCTTCCCGCCGATCGCATCACACGGCTAGGCGAAAAAGATAACTTCTGGCAAATGGGCGACACTGGCCCCTGCGGGCCCTGCTCAGAAATTTATATCGACCGCGGCATTGAAAAAGGCTGCAAACAACCAAACTGTGCTCCTGGTTGTGATTGCGACCGCTTTATGGAAATCTGGAACAATGTTTTTATGCAATATGATCGCCAAGCAGACGGCGCCCTCAATCCGCTCAAACAAACAGGCGTCGACACGGGCATGGGCCTTGAACGGCTCTGCGTTGTCCTTGAAAATGTAAATACCGTTTTTGACACAGATCTTTTTGCAACAATCATCAAAAAAACAGAACAACTCAGCGGCAAAAGCTATGCTCAAGGCGATGAAAATATCAAAGCCGCCTTCCGCGTGCTGGCCGATCACGTTCGCTCATGCAGCCTTCTTATTGCTGATGGATGCAGCCCTTCTAATGATGGACGCGGGTATGTGCTGCGTAAAATCATTCGTCGCGCTGCACTTTTTGCTCAAAAACTATCTACCGATCAACAATTATTTTCAAAGCTTGCGCAAGAGTTTATCACCTTTATGTTCCCCGTTTATCCTGAACTGAAAGACAATAAAAAACTCATTCTCTCCATCCTTGATTGCGAAATTGAACGTTTCACGAACAATCTTAGCCAAGGGCAAGTCATTTTTGAAAAATACCGCGAAGAAAACAATAAGGCTGGATTGTTAACGCTCACCGGCGAACAGGTATTCAAGCTCTATGATACCTATGGCTTCCCACCCGAGCTCACTCTTGTTCTTGCTCGAGAAAATAATATGAATATCGATCTTGATGGCTTTGAAAAAGAAATGAAAAAGCAGCAAGAACAATCAGGGAAAAAACAAACGACCGAAAAGCCATGTCTCACAATCCCTGATACTATGACAACAACGTTTGTTGGCTATGAAAAGCTCGAATGTGAATCTCCTATTCAATACATTCAAGAAGACCTTCAAGACAACACCGCATGGCTTGTCACTAAGGAGTGTCCTTTTTATGTCGAAAGCGGTGGACAAACAAGTGATACTGGATGGGTAACCATTAATCAACACACCCACCCTGTCCTTGAGCTTCAAAAAATGGGGTGTGGTGTCAATCCTGCAATAGCTATTAAAATTGATCTTACCACATCACAAGGCATTATCCATCGCAACATTCATTTAGACGATATTGCTCACTGCATCGTCGACTATTATACCCGCCAGAATGCGATCAAAAATCACACGGCGGTTCACCTTTTGCAAGCGGCTCTTGTCCAAATTTTAGGACCTCAAGTCAAACAAGCCGGCTCACACGTCACAGCAGAATCGTTCCGCTTTGACTTCACACACCACCAAGCCATGACAACTGAACAAATTGAACACGTTGAGCAATTGGTCAACCAAAAAATCCAAGATGACATCAAAACTAATATTTTTACATCAACCCTGGAAAAAGCAAAAGAAGCTGGTGCGCTTGCTTTCTTTGGTGAAAAATACAACCCAGAATGCGTACGCGTTGTACAGATCCCCGGCTTCTCGGTTGAGCTGTGCGGCGGAACACACGCACCAAGCACAGGCGTCATTGGTTGTTTTAAAATTGTCAGCGAAATGGCACTTGCTACCGGCACTCGTCGCATCACCGGCATTACCGGTCCTGAAGCCATTAAACTTTTCCAACAAATACATGCAACCATCAAAAAACTCAGTGAGGAATTTAAAGCAAAACCGGAAGAAATTTTAGCTGCAATCAAAAAGCTTCAGCAATCTCATCAGGAAGCGTTAACAGAGATAAAACAGCTCAAGAAACAACTCATCAAGGCAAATAGCTCAACATGGATCAAGGAGATGACCACCGTGGGCGCCATACCGTTGCTTTACCTTGAACTAGAAAATATGAGCAATGAAGATCTCAAGACGCTTTGCCAAGAACTTGAAAAAACAGCGCCAGGATTTTATTTTGTGGTAAGCAAGGATACAACAACAAGTAGCAGCTCGTTCCTCGGCTACGTCAGCAAAAAATTCCAAACCGTGGTTAACGCCAAGGCTTGTTTTGAATCAATTAAAACATCTCATCCTGAACTACGCGGCGGCGGCTCACCAGCTATGATTCAAGGCAGCGGAATCCTGAAGGAAGGATTAAAGAATAACATTGTCTCTTGGCTAAAAACGTTACACTCGTAACAAAAGCACAATGGAACTCGTCACAACTTTAAAATTGTAGCGAGTTCCATGTCCATGAATGGACTTCTTGCATAATTCTGATTTTCTATAGATAGAGCACCGGCCCGCATCCCTGTAATCACTTAAAAGGTGCATTTTTGATAAAAACGCATCAATTTTTTATATTTTTTACAAATAAGAAATAATTTAATATAATTAACTAACTAAACAATCTTTTATAAAAATCAAGTTATGGAGGTTTTCATGAAAGCTTATAAGGTACTTGGCGCTTTAGCCATATTCTGTTTCATTGTTTATAGCAACCAATGCTTCAGTATGCAGAATGATCAACATACCGATGCACCATCCGTTACAAAACATGAAAAATTATTTCAAAACCTTATCATAACCGGACCAGACAAGATAAAAGGACTCATACAAGATTTCAACTCGAAGCTAAAGAAATACGTCAAAGAGGAATGCTCATATCACGAACTCTCTCAACAATACAAAAAATGCAAAGACAAAGTTGAAAAGTATATCATGAGGAATCAACAAATTACCCTCGAAGAAGAAACCGCATTGCTCCAGATATTTGACCAGTATTTGTTAAAAAAATTAGTAATCACACCAATGGCACTTCGATTTGAGCAAGCGTGCAGCAAAATAATAAAAGAATACAAAAAGGCCAAGGTAAAAAAACAACAACAGATACATGAACTTTTGACAGAGTATGAAAATGAAGCATTTTTCCATATCGAACAACATGAATTAATTGACATATCTGATAAAGAAGAATTCAGGTTGTTGTTAAAAAAAAAGCTAGAAACTATTGCAGAAACTAAAATCAAGGCGCTTAGCCCAACGCTAAGCCCTAGCCCCAACACACCATGCAGCCCATAAGCAATAAGCGCAACCTTTAAATCTCTTGAACGAGCAATAAAAATCTATAAAATAATGCAACTCACGTGTGTTCAATATATTAAAAAAACAATAACAGGAGACCATTATGAAAACATTTTCCATCAAAAAAATCGTCGCAATAGCTTTTTCCTGCAGCCTATTGCTCGGCAACTGCGTTGCAAAAAACCCACCGCAAGAAAACGAAGAAACTCAAATGCTTATTCAACAACACCAACAAGCATTGTATGTCGACTTTAGCAATGCGTGTAACGCAATAATAAGAGACAGTGAATTAAGCAATCTTGATAGAGTATCTCAAGTAAATGCGCTTATTCCTATTTACATCAGTAATTTTACAGAATATCTTCACGAGCAAGACGAACAAGCAACCACAAGTCAAGGATTCATACAACACTTTGCGCAGACATTGAACACAATTGCTCGAAACCAGACACTTCACCTTACCCCAGCATTTCAGCGTATAATTGACGGATTATATAAGTAAAAAAAATGCCAAGTAAACAACCACCGACTTCATCGGTGGTTGTTTACTTGGCATTAAGTCGCATTAAACAGTCAACCTTAATCATCAAACATTTGTCATAACGCCTTCATGTAACCGGCAAATAGTTTCCATGCGCCCGAACACGGCAGGGTCGTGTGAACATAAAATTATTCCCATCCCCCACTCATCCTTGGCTCTAAAAAACAAATCAACAACGGCACGCGCGTTATCGGCATCAAGATTACCTGTTGGTTCATCAGCGAGTAAAAATACAGGTTTATTAAACAATGCACGTGCAATAGCAACACGTTGCTGTTCTCCGCCGGACAAGGTCATAGGATAGGCATGCTCTTTACGCTCAACCCCCATCATAGCCAAAAGTTCACGCGCGCGACCTTGGCAAGCCGATCGCTTATCACCGCGGACAAGGCCCGGAAGCATAACATTCTCAAGGACCGAAAGTTCTTTTATTAAATAATGAAATTGAAAAACAAAGCCTAAAGACTGATTAAGCAGCTCGTTTTTGTCAGTCGATTTTAATGCAGAAAAATCGTGATCATTAAAAAGAACTGCACCTGCAGATGGATCATCAAGCCCTCCCAATAAATGCAGAAAGGTTGATTTCCCGCTCCCAGAGACACCGGTTATAGCATAGGTATGGTTTTGGCTAAACGTTGCCGAGATACCACGTAAAACATGTTGCACGTTTCCGCCTTGATAAAAATTTTTGAAGATATCAACAGAACGCAGCGTCTGATTTTTTTGATCACCCATCATTCACCCGGCCAATGTTAAAAGCGCCTACAATCAACACCCAATAATCATCTTAGCAAGACTCTTGCTTTGGAAAAAGAAAATTTTTTAATATTTGATTAGGACTGCTAGGGAGGGGGAAGCAAAAAAAGATCGACATGAGCCAACCACCCCTGGCAAAAAATGGGAGTCGGGGACTTTCTTATTACCTTCACAGGGGGGCTCAATGGACGAAAAAAAACAAAACAGACCAGAAGAAACCATGCCACCGGTTTTGCCGGTTATTCCAACAATCGATGTGGTAGTGTTTCCTCACATGGTCGTACCACTTTTGGTACTTGACGAAAAAATTATTAAAGGCGTCGAACAAGCAATGCAAGGTGACAAGAAGGTCTTGCTTCTTGCCGCACGACAACAAGCAGATAATCAACACGGGCCAATTGGTGTTCAAGATTTATTTAAAGTTGGCACCATAAGCACCATCATGCGCGTTATGAACCTACCTGATGGCAGTATCAAGGTACTCGCCCAAGGCTTGGTTAAGGCGCATATCTCAGAAATCCTATCCGGGCAAGATCTTCTACAAGCCCGCGTTGAACCGGTGCAAAATAATCAATTTGATGTCTCAAAGGCTGATCTCCAAATAAAAAATATACAAGCGGTCATTGAGCGCATAGCAGCAGGAGGCAGGCTTTTTAGCCCAGACTTTCAGGCAATCTTGTCGCAAATACAAGATCGCGAACGCATAACAGACTTCATCCTTTCCCATTTGGATCTGTCTGTTACCCAAGCTCAAAGTCTTCTTGAAAAAGAAAACCTTAATGCCCTCCTTGATGGAATTTATGAGCATCTCTCACTCGAATTCGAATCATTCAATGTTCAAGAACGCATCCGTAACAATACCCGTGACTCCATAAACAAATCGCAGCGAGAATACTACCTTCGAGAACAAATGAAGGCGATTCAAAAAGAACTTGGTGATGATAATGAAAATGACAATGACGATCTTCGTCAAAAAATAGAAACGCTTCCGCTTACCGAGGAAGCAAAACTTGAAGCAACACGGCAACTACGTCGGCTTGAAAAAACAGCGCCAGACTCGATGGAAGCAACTGTCTTACGTAACCACCTTGAATGGCTTCTTGGCCTTCCATGGGGCGTTTATACCAAAGACAATACCGATATCAACCGCGCTAAAGAAATTCTTGAAAAAAACCACTTTGGCCTTGATGAAGCCAAAGATCGCATCCTTGATTTCCTTTCGGTTCGTTTTTTAAAAGAAGACAGCCATACGCCTATCTTATGTTTTTTTGGCCCTCCAGGCGTCGGCAAAACTTCGATAGGTCAAGCAATCGCCGACGCACTAGGGCGCAAATACTTTAGAATATCGCTCGGCGGCGTATACGATGAATGTGAAATACGAGGGCACCGCCGCACCTACGTCGGCGCACTCCCTGGGCGCTTCATTCAAGCTATAAAAAAGTCAGAAAGTGCCAATCCATTAATCATCATCGATGAAATCGATAAAATCGGCATGGCAAATCGTGGTGACCCATCAGCAGCGCTTCTGGAGGTTTTAGATCCAGAACAAAATCACTCTTTCTACGACAATTACCTTGGGGTACATTTTGACATGTCAAAAACCATGTTCATCACCACGGCAAATGATTTATCCACCATCCCCGGCCCACTGCGCGACCGCATGGAAATCATTCAACTATCTGGGTATGCTCCTGAAGAAAAGGTTGAAATAGCACAGCGCCACCTCATCAGACGTGCGCTTAAAAATTGTGGACTCGAAACACATGGCATGGAGCTTGATCGCTCAGTTTTAAGCAAAATCATCACCTCCTATACACGCGAGTCTGGCGTTCGCGAACTTGATCGCACCATTCAAAAATTATGCGCCAAGTACGCACGCTCGTTGGTGGAAAGTAATAAAAAAATAGCATTCACCGACCAAAACTTACACGAATATCTTGGTCCATGCAAAGTTCCTGAAGAAATTTTTATACACACCAATAAGGTTGGTGTTTCAAATGGCCTAGCCTGGACGCCATTTGGAGGCGAAGTACTCCAAATCGAGGCGGTACTCATGAGGGGAAATGGAAAGTTGATTTTAACCGGACAGCTCGGCGACGTCATGAAAGAATCGGCACAAGCTGCCATCACCTATGCAAAAGCACATGCTGACATTTTTGGCATCGAAACTCAATTTTTCACCGAATATGATTTACATATCCACGTTCCAGCTGGAGCCGTTCCTAAGGATGGACCATCTGCCGGTATCACTCTGCTCTCGGCGATTTTGTCAGCCCTCACTGGACGCGCTATAAATGGCGACTATGCCATGACGGGTGAAATGAATCTCCAAGGCGGCGTATTACCAATCGGCGGGCTTAAAGAAAAGATCCTTGCTGCCAAACAAAATGGTTTAAATAACGTTATCGTTCCAAAACAAAACGCTAAGGATTTGGTCGGCATTTCACAAAAATTATATGAGGGAATTAAACTTGTTTTCGTCGATAATGTTGAAGAAGTGCTTAACCACGTACTCATGCCACGAGCTTAATGCTCGTGTCTAGAAAAAAATAACCGAACCACAACCACAATCACCCCGTCATTTGGTTCTTCAAATGACGGGGTGATTTTCTATTTATTTTCTACCACTTTTAAAGGCTATCAGCTTTGTTTCCGTTGCTCAGCAGCCACTGCCACCCGATTAGTTAAAATAATCTCTAAGTCTTGAATATTTTCTTCTAGAACACGTAAGTAAAATGCAAAAGACCGCATTTTTTTTGTTGAAATCGATTCCCCTGCTTGAGATTTTAGATGATCAACATGGCGTCTCAACTTAAACCGCTCCCGGGTCAATGATTTAATCAAATCACGAATGGTTTGGCGTTCAACTTGTGGAGCTTCCAAAGCACTAACAAAATATAAATGCTCAAGCTCTTTAACCTTTCTAGATGCTTCAATAAGAGGAATCATACGACCAAAACCATAGCCGCCTTTTTGTGCATCCCGCCGACGACAAGCACCGCCTCGTTTTTCTTGAAAAACACTTTGCTCATGCGCAGCAAAGAAACGATAGGAAACAACGCCAACCTTGAGCAACAAC
>CAZBUZ010000049.1:0-4007 GCA_964495205.1 uncultured Pseudomonadota bacterium
TTTGGGTCGGTGGTTACCATTTTTGTTACCTCGATAGTGATTTTTTTTGTGGCTAACTTTAGAATGATTCATATGCTCATAACCTTGGCATTGACCTTACCTGCCGGTATTTTTCTCATTTTTTCTAAGGCGTATCGTTTGAACCGTATCCTTATTTTTCTTAATCCTTGGTCAGATCCGCAGGGACGAGGGTTTCAGATTATTCAGTCGCTCATTGCTATTGGTTCCGGCCAGTTGCTAGGGCTTGGGATTTCCAATTCTAAACAAAAGTTTTTTTATCTTCCCATGCAGCACACGGATTTTATTTTTCCCATCATTGCCGAGGAGACAGGATTTGTTGGTTCATGTGTGGTGATTTTGCTCTTTTTTTTATTTCTTTTTTATGGCTTGCGGTTGGTATTGCGTTTTGATCGGCCTTTTGCCTTTTTTACGGGACTTGGTTTTGTGGTATTTATTACCTTGCAGGCCGTGATTAACCTTATGGTGACCGCAGGATTGCTTCCTACCAAAGGCCTCGGGTTGCCTTTTATTAGTTATGGGGGGACTGCCCTTATGAGCATGCTTGCCATGGTCGGTCTTATGGTCAATTTTGCACGAAATTCTCGGGCGAAATACAATTAATTTCTTGTAGGAATATTTCCTTTTTTAAAAGGGGCTTTTTGTTGGTTTTGATTGACAGATATCAGCCTCCTGACATACTGGTTGACGTCGTATAAGTGCTTTTAGGGCGCTGTATAATCGTTGTTGGGGTGGGATGTTGTCAGTTAAAATATAAATATTTTGTTAGGATTGGGTATGAAAAAGGTGTTGGACCTTAAGCATTTGTTTTTGATCGGTTTTGCGAGTTTCTTTTTATGTTGTTTTTTATCCCCGTTGGCAGCATTAGACGACGGTACTGGTAGCATAACAACTGAGCCTGATCGTTCGGTGCAGGAGCAATCAGATATTTCTGCATCTTTGCAATCATCTGACCAGCCCGAAGCCATAAACGGATCAATGGATGAACAATTGCCGCAAGACAAGGCGCCGTCGACTTCACCCTCACCTACGGTACCAGTGCTTAACATGGAAAATATTGACCTTGAGCAACTGCAAAAAGTCTTGCTCAATATGATGGTTGATTTTCAAAAGAAGAAAGAAGAGACACGACGTCGTCTGTTGTCGCTTCTTCCTCAGGATGACCATGCATTAATAGCGCAGGCCAGAGAAAGTTATCAAGAGTTTATTGAAGAGGTGAATCTTTGCAATGGGCTTGCTCGTGCGTGTGCGATTATAAGTACAAAGCTTAATGAATATTTGCAGCAGGATGATCAGTTAGCAACAATTCTACAACCACTGATCAATACTTGTGAGCGGTTACATCAAGGATTACTTGATGGGAGCTTTGTGCATATTTTGAATAATGGTCAAGAGCCCGCTGCTCAGGGTCTTGTTAATCCTATGCAGCTTATGCAGGGTATGTCCGGTATGCCAGGGGCTGGTGTGGCAATGAAAATTCCTGATGGTGCCGCGTTGTCTTTGTCTGTTCAGGACATTAATGAGTTTTGCGATACATTGCATAACGCCAAGATGCTTATTGCGGGATATGATGACGCTCAGTTGGTACAGGCTTATAATGTGCTTTGTATTATTTTGTCTGCTGTTAAGCATAATGATATGCAGAAGGTTACTACCAACTACCTTGAGCATCTTAATCCGTGCATAGAAAAAACACGTGCAACATTGGTTGAGATTACCGCCACATTGGATAAAAAAATAGCAGGGTTGCCACTTGAGGGTGATACAGAATTACGTCGAGCTTATGTTCTGCTGACTAATGAATTACGTGGGTACTTGCGTACGCTTACGGTTTTTGCGTCATTGCGCGAAAGTTCAGGCTTTTTTGTGGCCAATACGCATACACTTTTTAACTTGATTTCCTATTCATTTGGTTTTTATGAAAACCTTTTTAAATTGTACAAATTAGACAACAATGGTGAAAGTTTTAGAGGGTGGATGCTTGATAAAGGATTGCGCAGCGCTTTGGCTACGTGGCATTTTTTTATGCAGAAGGCTGATTTTAGCAATGGGCTTTTGTTTAATACCATCCAAGGTAACGCACCAATGGCAGCATTAACCCCCATGCAGTTGTTGATGCATAATGCTATTTTGGCGCCATTTTCTCTTTTCATTTTCGTGAATCCAAATTTTTGGAATAAAAAAATCCATGGTTCTGTTCGTGAACTGGGAAAGGTGCTTTCAGTTTGGGTGTATTACCATGTGTTTCATTGTCGTTTGTTTAATGAGGCTCAAGATGGTGAAACTTCATTTTGTTGCCAAGAGGGTGGTACGGTATGGCCGGCTGAATACAAGCATTTACGTAGTGCGATTTTTTCCGCGTTAAATGAAGGCCAACGCTATGTTTTTGATGAGATTCATCAATACATACGGTTTAATGTTTATCCCCAAAAAATTGAACAAGTTGAACGTGCAACGATGGGCATTATAAAACCAGAGTTATTGGGGTATATATTTGAAACATTTTTACCGATCATTATGTTGAGCCAAAAAGAGTTGGTTGATCATGTTGCGCGTTATAAACGTACTGATTTTTATGATGGTCGGTTTGCCGGCTTGGTTCGCGGGTACTACTTAAGAAGTAACCCGAGCGCAGGCAACATAGCAGACATGAATATTATTTATGATCATTACGCTGACCGGCCAGAGCTTAACATTGAAGCTTATTATGTTGAGTGTCGCCTTATTTCATATCTTTGTTCAAGCATTGGTTCTCATTGGGGACGCTTTTTTGCTAGAAAATATCAAAACTCATTGAGTGCTGCATTTGCTAAGGGTGCAGAAAAAACCGTAAAGTTTTGTGCGAAAATTGGTTTAATAAGCCAAGAAACAGCAGCGCTTGTTCATGATGCTAAAAATGAATTTAACGAAGGAATGGAAGAATTTATCGGTGTTTTTAAAGAGCTGTTTAAAGGAGTCTTTATGCCAGGATCTCCTGTGCGAGCAATGGTGGTTCCTTTACTTGAACGCCGTGGCGATATTGCCAATAAAGACAATGCTGATTCTTTGGCGGTAACTCGAGAGGTGCTTAATCTTATCGTGGAAAAATTGGCACAATTTAGCTTCATATCGTATGTTGATGGTAACTACATAAAAGAAGCATTTGAAAAAGATCATAGTAATACTGATGTTTTGGTCGATAAAATAGTTGAAGCGGTGCGAGCGAATACGATAGCTTGGGTTGGTGGGCAATTTGGCTCATGGGTTATGACCAGTTTCGTTGGTATGCCGATTATGAGGAACTATGGTCCGTTTTACCCTAAAGTCCAACAATGGGCACATGGTGCTTAAAAATTAGTTAAAAACTGATAGTTTTGCTACACTGTTTTTTCGAGATAAAGAAAATAACGACATTGAGATTGGTCATGTGTGCACTCTCAATGTCGTTTCTTAGTTGCACAAAAGAGAGGAGAGTGTTTGTGCGATGTATTTGGTTGAGTGTTTAGTTCTAACATTTCTTTTGGGGGTTTCTTTAATTGGTTGTTCTAATAAAAAAGGTATGCGAAAAGATGATGATCGTTTGGCAAAAGCGATGCAACGTTCGGCGTCGAAAGATCAACCAACAGAAATAGCTTTCAATGTTGATGGCATGTTGACCATTTTGACGCAAGATGGGGCAAAATGTTTAACCTTAGAATATGAGCTTGCTGATACACCAGAAAGGCGAGCGCAAGGGCTTATGTATCGAAAAAATTTAGATGAGCTGCGTGGGATGTTATTTGCTTTCGACGATGCAGCGCCTCGTTTCATGTATATGAAAAATACCTACATTCCTCTTGATATTTTGTTTTTGGATAGTGATAAAAAAATCATAAAAATATATAAAAATACAGAACCATGCTCAGAGGATTTATTGCCGTCGGTTCGTGATGCTCGTTATGCATTGGAGGTTAATGCTGGTTTTTGTGCGCAGCATGGAGTTCAAGAAGGTGATTCACTTAATTTTTGAG
>CAZBUZ010000049.1:4107-8886 GCA_964495205.1 uncultured Pseudomonadota bacterium
GTTTGCCCGATATCGCATTCTGATAACTTTATGGCGGCGTTGATTCCCATTGCTATATTTGCTTCGATTTCTGGCGTAAGTTTTCCGCATAAAACGCCAGGCGGAACCATGAGTGAACCAAGTACTTCTGCTTGGCTAAGGACGTCCATGTTGTTGTTTTTAAATTCTTGTATGATGCGCTCCATGATGGCAGAATCGCTTTTGCAGATGAGGGAGGCGAGAAATTTTATGGCAAACCAATCAAATTTGACATGTGCAAAAAGATTGCGCTTATCAACTTTTCCAATAAACAGAACATGTGTTGTCTGCCGTTCTTTAAGAAGGTTTTTGATGCCGCCCGCTTTGTAAAATTTTTGAGCGATTAGCTCTGCTTTGTCTCCAACCACTGCTTGGAGTTGGGCGAGGTTGTCTTCGGGAAATAATACAATGACAAAAAAGGTTTTTTGTTGTTGGAGTAAGCTTTGGCAGGCATGGAGAGGGAGCCTCCCCGTGCCTGCTATAATTGCGATCATTATCTCAGTCCCAAAATTTTTTCAATACGGAGTGAAGCATCCAATGCAGGAAGATCCTGTTCTGGGTTATGTTTATTTGTTCCTGTTTTAATGGAGGTAGCAAAATACTCCACTTCTTGTTTGAGTGGGTTGTCCTTATGAACAAAAAGACGTTCAATAAGAGACTCTTGCTTATATTTGAGTTGATCTTGTCCGACCTGGATGCTTGAGGTGCTTTGTCGGTGAATAAGCAGGTCTTGTGTGGTAAAATCAAGCTGAATGAATTCATTTTTTTGATGAATGGCCATGGTGCGTGCTTTGACTTGTGATGCTCTGCTTGAAACGAGATGTGCCATAACGCCATTTTCAAAGCCGAGTTGTACGCTTGCAATATCGCAATTTTGACTGAACACTTTTGTGCCGAGAGCATTAATGGTTTTTATGGAACTGCCCACAAAATTGATGACCAGATCAAGATCGTGAATCATGAGATCAAGAACCACACTGTCTTTTTGTACGCGCGGAACGAATGGGCCCATGCGGTGGCATTCGATAAGAAAGGGTTCGTTGATGATTTTTTTTAATTCTTGCACGGTGCCATTAAACCGTTCGACGTGCCCAACGTGCAAGACAAGATTTTTTTGCTGTGCCAATGCAAATAATTCTTGTGCCTGTTCGATGTTTTTGGTCAAAGGCTTTTCAATGAGAACGTGTTTGCCACTCTGTAGGCAATCCTTGGCTACAGCGTAATGGGCTTCTGTGGGAACAGCAATGATAACCCCATCAACCTTATCAAGCCATTGGTGGTAGTCGGTTGACGTTATAACCTGCGGGTTTTTAATTTTTTGAAGATTTTGCTCGTTGCTATCGGCAACAGCGATTAATTCAATAATTTGTGATAATTGGCACACAGAAGCGTGATAACCGCCCATGTGACCAAGTCCTATGACACCTAACTTGATCATAAATACTCGTACATTTTTTAAGGGTTATAATATTTTTTCCGAAGCATCAAGAAGCGTTTTTCGTGATACACCTCTTGCGCTTTGCTCAATAAAGGACATGAAATTGACAACGTGTTGGTTGGTACCCCATGGTTCTTTTTGAGCGAGGTCTTTTATGACCACCAAGGATAGTTTATCTTGATAAAATAATTTTGAAACATGTTTTATGGCATTTATTGTTTCTGAGTTCATTCCTGCCCGTTTTAGAGCGACAACATTAAGGCCTGCAAAGGCTGTTGGTTGTTCATTGAAGAGGCAATATGGTGGTAGATCTTGTCGTGTGCCGCTGAATGGGGCCATGGCCGTAAATTGCCCGACACGACAAAATTGGTGGGTGACGGCGTTAGCCATAATGAAGGAGTGTTTTTCGAGATAGGTATGGCCACCCAGTTGAACGTTATTGATAAGCGTTACGTTGTCTTCTAGGGTACAGTCGTGTGATACGTGACAATAGTTCATGAAATAACAATCGTTGCCAATCGTTGTTTTTCCATCAGCTGCTTTTGCGGCGTGAATGGTAACAAACTCACGAACTTCGCAGTTTTTACCAAGTTGAATAACGCCATGTCGTTCGGTTAAACCTAGTACTTGGGCTGGAAAGCCGATAACAACGTGGGCATGTAACCGTGTGTTTGCGCCTACGACGGTGTTTCCGACAACGGTGCAATACGGTCCTATTTTTACGTTTTCATCAAGAAAAACCCCGGGACCAATAATCGCGGTGGGATGTATATATGTTCCTTGCTGACTAAAAAAAGCTTCCTCGAAAAAGGAAGCTTTTTTTATATCTTGTACGTGGTTTGTTTTCACGATAGAATTACTTTTTTGGCTGGGGCGGAAGGATTCGAACCTCCGAATGGCGGTACCAAAAACCGCTGCCTTACCACTTGGCCACGCCCCAACATAACATGTTAAAGCACTTAATAGCAGAAAATATTACGCGTCTTCTGGAACAACCTTCTTGTACTCTTCTATGACGCGATTTTCAATAAGTGTGCGTGTCTCTGCATTGAGCGGGTGAACAATATCCTTAAATGAGCCATCTTTCTTGCGGCGAGAAGGCATCGAAACAAACAATCCCTTGTCGCTTTTGATGATTTTCATATCGCGGACAATGAAACATCCGTCGAAAATCATTGTTGCATAACCCTTCAGTTTGCCTTCGTTGGCTGGAAAAACTTTTACTTCTGTAATTTCCATGTATGTTCCCTTAATTTGCTCGAGGGGCGAACGGCTCAATGTTGCAAATTCGCACCTTGCATTATGTAGATGAAATACTCTACTAAGTAACAAATTTCATGAAAATAACTTACAACTTATCATAAAAATTGTCAACCCAAATCTATGTGAAAAATAAGTGTTTTTTCTCGTGGCTGGCGGTCTTCAAAAAACATCATCACCATTATCCTATTTTTTGCGCTGCGCGCAGCTTGGCTGAGCGGGATGATGGATTTTGCGCAAGTTCTTGTTCTGTCGCGGTAATTGGCTTATTTGTAAGGGTCTCAAATTGATGGTAGTGATCTTTGAAAAAGTTTTTAACAAGACGATCTTCAAGAGAGTGAAAGCTGATGCATACCAATCTGCCTCCTGGCTTTAAAAAATTGTGCGCAGCTTGTAAAAAGCTGGTGATATTTTCAAGTTCTTGGTTGACCACGATACGTAATGCTTGAAAGGTCTGGGTGGCTGGATGAATGCCTCGCTTGTGCTTGTAGGCAGCTACTGGAATTACCTTTTCAATGACCTGCGTCAGTTGTTGTGTCGTGGTGATGGGGCTTATGGTGCGAGCCGTTATAATTGCACGAACAATTTTTTTTGCTTGTGATTCCTCCCCGTAGGTAAACAAAATCTCTAAAAGTTCTCTTTCTGTTGCGTTGTTAACGATATCTGCAGCCGTTTGTCGCTGATGTGCTGGAGACATGCGCATATCAAGCGGCGAATCAGTTTGAAATGAAAAGCCTGCTTTATGGTGAATTTGAAATTGCGAGGTTCCAAAGTCTGCCAAAATGCCATCAACTTCCTTAATTTTTTCTTTTTTAAGAAGCTTATAGAGCTGTCCGAAGTTGCCCCAAATGATCTTAAAGCGTTCGCCAAACTCTTGTTCAAGTGCTATGGCATTAGTTTCAATAGCCTCTTTGTCCCAATCGATGGCGATAACGGTTGCGGTTGGTTCTGCGTGAAGTATAGCGCGCGTGTGGCCACCGCCTCCAAACGTTGCATCGACGTAGATTCCCCCTGGTTGAGGGGATAAATAGTTGATTACTTCATTAACAAGTACTGATTTGTGGAAGGTTTCTCTTGCTGAATTTTTTTGCATAGTTTTGCCTTATCGTTTTACTGCTTTTGAGCGGTCGATTTTTGTAAAGTCGATGCGACTAATGGGCTTAATGGTATAATCAAAAAAATCACCAACAATGCCATATTGTTCGACTTCTAATATCACTTTTTTGTTTTTTAATTTTGTCAGCTTGTCCAGATCTATCTTATTTTGGCGTGGCAAGAGTTCATAGACTGCTTCTTCTGCTTGCTTGCGTTCATCCTCATCAAATACCCCCAAGTATCCTTTAAGTTCACGTCGATCTCTTGGTTCAACAATGGTGTCAACATCTATGATGCCTGATTCGCCTGGTTGAAGGGTGATGATTGGTGTTTTGTCAAAGCGCCAGACGCTCATGTCATCTCTTGTTTCTTCGATATTCGTCCAAGCTTCTTTTGTTTTTTGAGCAAGCCATGTTCCTTTTGCCTTTTTTTGAAAAACAAAACAGGTAACGATAATTGTTTTGCCTGTTCTATTTTCGACAACAAAGTCAAGTTCAGGGGCCGGCTTTATTCCTTTTTGGTCTTTGCGAGCAAAATCATAGTCAAAAAATTCGCCGATGACGCCATATTTTTCGATTTCAAGTACAACTTTTTTTCCTTGTAAATGAATAAGCAGGTCAAGGGCCATTTTGTTTTTGTCAGGAAGAAGTTCATAAACGGAATCGTCTGCATCCTGCCGCGTGTTAAAGACCGCTAAGTAGCCAAACGTTGATTGGCGATCTTGTTCATCGTTGACAGGATCAAAGTGAACGATTGTTGATTGATTGTTTTTGAGTTCGTAAACGGGAGACTTGTCCCAACGCCATCGTGAAAATGGACGCTTTTTCATGTAGGCAAAACAGGTAACGTAGATAGTTCTACCTGTCTTGTTTTCTACTTCGAAGTCAAGTTCGGAGCCTGCTTGGATTTGTTCTTTTGTTTTGGCAGAAACGGATTTCGATTTTTCCTTTTGTTTTTTTGCTTTATCG
>CAZBUZ010000050.1:0-8235 GCA_964495205.1 uncultured Pseudomonadota bacterium
CGTCCTAACCGTTAGACGATGGGGCCAGCTCTTGTAAACTTCCAGAATTTAACCATACTTGGTTTATGTAGTAAAAACATACTAAATTAACCCAAAAGAGTAAAGTTAGACCTTGTGGCTGACGTATTCCTTTTTTTGATGTGGGGATGACGTGCGTAAGCAGATGTCTACGTTGATATATTTTTTATTATGTTTAGTTTTATTATCCGTGCATGCTGCATTTGGGGGATATGGGGGAACGTTAGCAAAGTTTTATAGTGCTGCCTCTGAAAAAAATCCATCCTTTCTTTTAACAAAGCTTACCTTTGAGTCAGATGTTCCTTTTAGTGAGGGGGAGTTTTTATATTTGACCGATTTGAAGGTTGACTCCTTGGTAACCAAGCGCCTTGTTGATTATGCCTACTATCAGTTACTTGCAAAGCGAAGATTTGTTCATATCGACATAGATGTTCAAGCGTATAGATTAGGTAAGCATTTGAATTTTAAATTAACGGGTAATTGGATTTTTAAAAAACTCGACTTTCGGGGTATTTGGTTTGGCAAACAAGAATACGCTAGTTTATATACGCAACATCCTGGGGATGTTTTTGATGCGATGCTTCATGAAGAGTCGGTTAAAGCGGTAAAAACCGCGCTGTTAAATAAAGGATATTTTGATTGCGAGGTTGACGATGAGATTGTTTACGGGAAAAGACGTAAAACAATTGTAGCAAAAATTACCGTAAAACGTGGTCGTTGTTTTGTAATTAAAGGTGTCTCTTTTAACGTTGAGAGCGATGAAAAAGCGATAAAAAAAGAAAAAAAAATAAAACAACGGCTAGCGCATGAGTTGCGTGTGCGTTTTGGTCCTGGTTTACTCAACGATTCCTACTCAAGATCGCGTATAGAAAAACAGGTGAAAAAAATAAGGGCTTTTTTATACGAGCGTGGCTTTCGGCAGGTTCGCATTTCTATGACAAAGCAGATAAATAGCGAGAAAAAAACGGTTGAACTTACATTTGCTGTTGGTCTTGGCAAAAAAAGGGTATTGAGATTTACAGGCAATACGGTATTTACCGATCAGCAACTCAATGAAGAGTTTCTTGGTGAAGACCAACCTGATTGGCTTTTTACTCCGGAAGTTATTGCCGAGCAGCTTCGTCATGAGTACTACAAGCATGGCTATTGGGATGTGATGTTTCAGAATAAAAAGATTGCCGATATCGGTTATGAATTCGACATCAAAGAGGGTCCTGTAACGACTATTGAACAAATAGAATTGCTTGATTCTTCTTCTGAGCTGCCTGAGCCGGAAATGTCTTTTTGGCCTGAGCTTTTGGCCAAGCGGCATTTTGACCAATCTCTTTTAGATTCTGGTATCGAACGTATGAAAAAACATTACTATGCGTTGGGGTATTGGGATTTCAAGATGACAGAAAAACGTTTTGTTAAAAACTATGAAACAGGTGTTTATACTATTCAAATTTTGATTGATAAGGGAACTCAGCGTTTGTTTGGAGGTATAGAAATCGAAGGATTTAAAGATCTTGAGAATTATGCTTTTTTTAATAAATACCGCGTGTCGAATGTAGGACAGCATGTTCCTTTTAATTTTGATTGGTTGGCTGAACAGCGTGGTTTTCTTCTTGCGCATTTTCAAAAATTGAACTATTGGTATGCGGATGTGCAACCTGATTTGCGCCTTGTCGACGTGCCAAAAACTGCAATAAAAACGACAACTAAAGTGGTGAAGGTTGTTGTTGTCTGGAAAGTAAAGTTGGGAGAGCGTGTTAAGTTTGGCAAGGTTTTTTTGCGAGGAATTACGAAGTTGCCGTTTAAAACGGTACTGCGTGAGGTGAAGTTTCAGGAAGGAGATGATTGGGATAAGGAGCGTCTTGATCTTACGCGTAAGAAATTAAAGCGTTTGGATGTTTTCAAAACGGTTCAGCTGCAGCCCTTCCAAATGGCAAAAAATCAAAGCAAGAAACCAGTTTTGTTAACGCTTGTTGATGATGATCCTTTCGAGCTACGATTACGTTTAGGGTATTTTTTGACGAGCAAAAATTTTATGTTTAAGCAGCAATCAACACCGAAGGTTGGGACTTCTTTTGTTGTTCGAAATCCAACCAATCGAGCTGATAAGCTATCCTTTGATGCTGATTGGACGCGGTTTGAACGAAAATTGAATGTTGAATACCAGCAGCCATCGTTTTTTAATTACTCTGTAATGAGTAAAATTAAGGGCTATACCAATAAATACATCCATCCTGTACGTATTGGTCAGAGCGATTCGGCATATGAGGCTTTTCAGCATGGGGTGCTGGTTGGTTTGAGTGATGAATACAAACGAGATTATCACTGGGGTATTAGCGCGGGTAATGAGTGGATTAGGACGAGTCGTGTGCGCGGTTTTTTGAAACTCAATAAAAATTTGATTGATTATACGTTGCCCTATTTTTTCTTCGAACCATCGTTGGTGATTGATAAGCTTGATGATCGATTGAATGTTAAGAAGGGCGGGCTGACGTTTATTTCGCTTAAATGTATGGTTCCAGAGGATCGAGGTATTGTGACGGCGCGACTAACTGCAGAGCAATCTCTTTTTTATTCCGTATGGGAAGATATTGTTATTGGCGCACGCCTTCGTTTTGGCTACATGTTTAGGCGTGAATTTGAAGATATTATGCCGATTGAACGATTCTACCTTGGAGGTCCTTATTCAGTGCGTGGGTATGAAATCGATGCGTTACCGCCTCTTGGTGTTGCTGAAAAAGATAAGGCGGGCAATGTATTGCGGCAATACACGACCAATGGCGATAAGACAGCCTCTAAAAATAAAGACGTTACTAAGGAATACACGATTCAAGGAGGAAGCTCGATGATCAATGGTAATCTCGAGTTGCGCTTTCCTATCTATAAAAGTTTTGGTGGAGTTTTATTCCAGGATATTGGCGTGCTTAGTCAATCGGGTTTGGCTGGTTTCAAGAGCGTATGGTACCCTTCTTCGGGCGTTGGCTTACGTTATAAAACTCCGATTGGAGCGTTGCGATTTGATATTGGATGGAAATGGAAACGGCGCTTAGAACATGATAGTTCTTATGCCTGGTATTTAACTATCGGAGAAGCTTTTTAATGAAGTTGTATGTTGTTTTTTTTGCATTGCTGATTGGGTTGATGCAAGAGCCGATAAGTGCTTATACTTTTGAATATAGGAATGCGTCTCTTATTGAGCGGCCTGGTATGATGCAAAAAACAATAGATGGCTTGCCGCTTAAGGGTAAAAAAATTTTATTACTCTATACTGGTGCAGGGATTAAGGGTGGTACCCGTTCTTATAAAATAAGCCTCTATCAACACCTGCTCTGGGACGGCTTTGAATCAGTATTTTTTTTGGTTAATAACCCAGAAATTCAAGACGAACTAGACACGCTTAAGTTGCCTTATTATTTGTGTTCTACAAGATATCGTTGTGGAACCTCTCAATATAATGCTGATGTTCTTGCTTGTTTGCATGAGGTTTGTCAGAAAGAACCGATTGGCATTGTTAATGCCAATCGAGAGCAAGAAGTTGCATGGGGAAAGCAAATTGCTTGTGAACATTGTGTAAAACTTGTTCTAACGCTTCATGTGGATAATCTTCACGCCAAAAAGTTTTTACGCGGTATTGATGGAGTTCTTGGGGTGAGTCCCCAAATTGCACAATTGGTTGCTCTAGAAAACAAGCGGCAGCGTTTTGGTATAAAAACGGTTTCTTGGGGTGCTCCTTTTTTTAATGCACAACGTTTTTTGGACTATGCTCCTTTAAAGGAATCGCGTTTTGAATTTTTCAAAAAAAATTTTGGCATAATGGTTGCCGATGTGCCTATCGTTTGCATGGTTGCTAATTTTTTACCCCAAAAGGGATGGAAAGATCATACAACGTTGTTGAATGCTATAAAAAAATTGTCGGTTGATAAGAAGCTTCCTGTGCAATTACTTCTTGCTGGTGGAGGCTCTCGGATGAAAGAGATGAGAGACCTTGCGCGATCACTGGGAATTGCAAATCAGGTATTTTTTTTGGATTATACCTCTTTGGTTCCAGATGTGCTCAATTACTCAGATATTAAGGTGGTTTCGAGTAAAAATGAAGCCTTTTGCATAGCACTGCTGGAGGCGGCACTATTGAAAAAACCTCTCATTGGAACTCGCGGTACGGGCATGGAAAATATAGTGAAGCATGGACAGACGGGATTGCTATTTGATAAGGGCGATGCTGATGATTTGGCGGATAAGATAGCATTGCTTTTGAATAATAAATCATTATGTCGTGAGCTAGGAGAACATGCATATGCTTACGTTGTTGAGAACTACTTGCCTGAATTGAGCCTAAAACGAATAGAGACGTTTTATATGGATGTTTTAGGCTATTAATTACTTACGACTATTTCATTCCAAGCAACATTTTTTCATACATGACCGGTATTATTGCATCGAAGATTTGCTTTAATTTCTCCATGTCCTTAGGCTCTACTTCCTGCCCTGGTTCTGTGCAACCGATCATGGATTTTGTGATATGTTTATCGGTTAATGAAACATTTTCGTTAAGCGAGTATGGTGGTTTTTTCCAAAAACATGAAAAAAAATTCCAACCGATTTTTCCCGAATCATAATAAACGGCAAATACTGCTCGTAGGGTTGGATCATAGGGTTTATCCTTATGATAAATTGTTTTTGACGGAGCATATTCTTCAACTATGAAGGTTGATTGATGAAGCGTTTTTTTCCAGTCTTCTTTTTTGTAGTTATCTGTAGGATTAAGTGCTGTTTTTTGTAGGATGTTTTTAAGTGCGGCGTCTAAATGTTGTTTTTCTATCATGACAACGCCTTGTGCTTTGCGCCCCATTGCAGGTTTAAGGATGTAATAATCTGCTGGAATATCTTGTTGAATTATTTGAGCTAGCGTTGCGGTATAGCGATGAGGATAAACAGTCCAGCGTGGTCGTAAGAAGCTGAGTTCATCACAATTAAAGAATTCATGAATTTTATCCTTTTGGCGATGAAAAAGCGCGTCGAAGTTGTTGACGAAAAGGATGTTGGGGAAGTCTTTTTTTAGCTGGTTTATTTGACCAAAATTTCGAGCACCACCGTAGGCTAGAATAGCAGAATAATCGTTTATTTTTTTTGTTTTAACGCTTGTTGGTGATTGGGTGAAATTTTTGGTGAAAACGTTCCTAAAAGCGTCGATGTTTTTAAATGTTTTTCCGCCAACTGATCGCAATGTTTTTGCTCCATTGGTTGTATTTTTGCCGATGTATAAAATGGGGAGATTGAACTGCTTGAGAAATAGCCAAAACAAGTCCCAATAAGGGGTATATAGGATTTCCTTTTTCCCATTAATACTAGAAAAACTTGGCAGCGGTACGCCATAAAGTCCGTTGCCTATTTCGCAAATTTTTATATTTTCACCATCAAATTTAATGTCCACAGAAAAAAAACCAATGCTGGGTGTGTGTTCAGATAGGGTTTTTGTATTTTTTATCCCATTATTTTTGAGTAAGGATATGATATTTGTGTTGAGCCATGACAATTGATTTTTATTTGGTGAGGGAAATGTATGGCAAGCTAAGAAAAGTCCGTGTGAAAAAAACAACAAGAAAAAAAGTTTATTTTTATAATTCATTTACGCTCCTTTGTGAAAAATGTGGTATTAATAAAACAAACATACTAAACTTTCCATTAATAACCAATAGAGGTTAAAATCATAAAAGGGAGAGTCGTTATGTTGAGGTTGATGAAGCTTTCAATTAAAAAATTAATTATTTTTTTGCTTTTTGGAGTTGGCATTTATTGTGAAATGAGCGCTATTAAAACTGAAAAGCTACCTGCGGTTTTGCATGTTATGTTGATGCCTACTTGTACAGGAAGTGTTGAAGTTGCGTTATCGATTTACAAGAATTTACTGGTTAAGGGTTATCCTATTAAGATTTTGATAGCAAAAGATTCTTATGCCGAAAAAAAACTCATTGATTGGGGTCTTCCTTTTTTTATTACGGATTTGATGAGTCGGCGAAAGGATCGGGCTTTTTTTCAAAAAGAATTAGAAACATTGCTTATTAATCTTTGTCAACAAGAATCAATACGGTTAATTCATTGTCATAAACCTTATGAATATAGGGTAGCCAAGAGAGTTGCTGACAAATTAAAAATTAAAATTGCCGCTTTTTATCATTTATACAACACTCCAGACCCTCAAGTTTTTAAGAACTTTGATATTTTTCTTGCGACAAGTCCTGTTGTTGCTGCATGGATGAAGCGACAAAATAAACTGCTTGATTTAGGGATTCAATATGTTGATTTTGTGTGTCCTCCATTTAACGAAGAACGCATAATAAATTTCGTACCACAACATAAAAATGCAAAGGATTTTTTTAAGGAGGTTTTTAATATAAACCTTAAAGATTGCCCTATTATCTGTACAATTTCCAATTTTTACACCAATAAGAATCATGAGTTATTGTTTAAAGCTATGAATGAGTTGATCAATAAACAAAATATTTTGGTACAGGTTGTTTTGGCAGGAACGGCGTCAGATGAGCGAATTTTAGAGCTCAAAAACCTTGTAAAAAAATTAAATATCGATGATTATGTGTTTTTCTTAGGATTTACTCAGCGTGTTCCAGATATTCTTTTCTTTTCTGATTTTAAAGTGTTTCCTAGTCGGGATGAGGCTTGGGGTATTGTTATTTTAGAATCTGCTCTCATGAAAAAGGCAACTATTATTTTGCGTGGAACAGGAGCTGAAACTTTTTTGATAAAAGATGGCTTCAGTGGTTTATTGTCACGCAATGATCCTCGAGATTTGGCAAATAAAATCAAGAAAATTATTGCTATGCCATCTTTCGGTAAGGAGCTTGGAGA
Source organism: uncultured Pseudomonadota bacterium (assembly GCA_964495205.1). Lineage (GTDB taxonomy): Bacteria > Babelota > Babeliae > Babelales > RVW-14 > GWF2-38-10. The sequence goes on from CAZBUZ010000050.1 coordinate 6,877, forward strand.
AAGGGCCTACGAGTTAGTTAAAAATAATTTTGACAATGAAACCTCTATTGGAAATATAATAAAACTTTATAAGTTGGTTGTGTAAAATTGAGTGGTTATTATGAGACTTTCAACGTTCTTTATAGGTTTATTTTTATCGATCATAATGTGCTGCTCTGTCGATTTATTGGGAGGAATTCCTTTTAAGCGCCTGTGTTTTTTTGGAAAAGATATCCCATCTGCTTATGATTTTTTGTTGCATAAAAAAAAGGGTGGTATTGGAGAGGCACGTAGTTTTGTTACAGCGCAATATGTGATGAATCTTGCCAAAAGTGCATTTGATAAGCCAGTTAGTATGCGAACCAATGAGGAAGCTGTTGCTTTGAAGGTGATTTGTTTAGGTATTGAGAAGCTTGGACGTAATGTGGCGACATTTGTCAAGAAAAAGCGTTTTAATAGTGGAGCGGTTATTCTTTTTGGGGGAGTTGCTGAAGGAGGAGGTGCTTTTTATTGCAATCTATTAGAAAAGCGAATCAAAAGCAACGTTCGCAATAAAAACACCAGATGTTTATTATCTGACCTTGGAGATCAACGAGCAATCTTAGGGGTTGTTGCCTATGGAAAAAATAAACTGAAAAACAAGTGTGGTGAGAAAAAATATGCATTGGGAATTGATATAGGTGGCACCTATATCAGAATTGCTCGGGTTCAATTGGATTCTTTGACTTGTGACGGGAGAATTATAAAGGAGTTAAATTTTCACGAGGATGCTGCAAGATATGCGATGTACGATTTAGCAAAAATCATACATAGTAATTTTAAGTACGCGCAGAAAACGACTAGTTTTTTACCACTTTCATTTTTTTTACCTGATGTTGAGATGCAAAAAATTCATGAAGACTTAAAACAAATTTTTTTAAAAAAATTATTTTCATTGATTAAGCAAGAATTAAAAAAAAGCGATATAGCTTTCATTGGTATATCAACAGCTGGTCATATGCGTCGTCTTGGAGAAGTTTTTTGCGCTTCTAATGTTCCTTTAACAGGGGTTCCTATTAAAGACATGCTGCAAAATGTTTTTGGTTTACCAGTGGTTGTTATAAACGATATTGTTGCGGCTGGATTTGGTGAGTTCATTGCAGGGCATGCCAAAGGGTTACAAAATTTTTTAATGGTTGATGTCGGTACAGCGTCGGGTTGTAAGGTTTTTAAGGTTGTTCATAATATTTTGATGTCTGAAAAACCAAGAGTCGTGCTTGGTGCGATTTGAGTGCTAATTTGTATATTTTGACAAAGAAAAAGAGGTTTTTGGTTATGTTCAAAAAAACTTTTTTAATTGTTTTTTTTTGTTACAGAATTTGCTTTATGCTGAGGTGGTTT
>CAZBUZ010000050.1:8272-8589 GCA_964495205.1 uncultured Pseudomonadota bacterium
GGCGAAGTACATTTATGCCAAGCACAAGATGTTAGGAGTTGATTCAGATTGGGCATTCCGGTTATACAAAAATCATCTCCATGTTTGGATTAATTTGTTTGATCATGACAAAAATCAGAATCAACATATGCGGGCCGATAAGACATGTTTAGAGGATTTTATTTCAGTTTTTAATAATGTTTTAAATTCGATTAAGACAAATGAATTTGACTCGGCCAGTTCGATTGTTCCATTGGGTATAAAGGGTATAGCTGATGGAGCACATCGAGTTGCTTCATGCTTAATTTTTAATAAAAAGGTAGCTGTTGAAAATAAAA
>CAZBUZ010000051.1:0-1398 GCA_964495205.1 uncultured Pseudomonadota bacterium
GCTTCACCACCTTGAGCATAATACCCGCTTATTTTGTCAGAATTTTCTTTCTTCAATTGTTTGTCCTTATTTAAGATTTTTTAGTTCTTTTTTTATGGCTTCAATAATTAAAAATGAGCCAATTCAGTTTTTGTAGCAGACGATTTCATTTGATTTTCAAAGAAATCGATTATCTTAGGCAAAATATTGTTGGTTAAAATATCGATTGCAACCCCAACAGGAACCTCAAGATAAAAATCAGCAAAGCGAGAAATGAAACGAGAACAGAGCGTCATGTTTAATTGTAAAGGCATATCACAAAATACAGCATGTCCGATTCCTTCAATGATCATGATTTTTAAATTTGAATTTTTAGTTTCTGCAAGTCTTTTAATCTTATCTAAATTTGGTTTTTCCTGTGCAGGATAATGTGGATTGTTTGGATTCCAAAGATGACTTTTTTCTGCACCCATAAATAGAAGTTGTTGCTCTGGGGCATCTTGTATGTCTTCATCTTGCCAACAACCATCTAAATTAATTCCGCATCTAATTCTTTTATCTTTGCGAAGAACTCGAACAGTTGTTCTACCGCCAAACGATTGTCCCATCATGCCAATGTTATTAAGATCAATGAGGCTCCAGAACTTATCATTTTGAGCAACAAGTTCTTCAATTCTGTTTATTGCAAAGCTAACATCCTGTGCATTGGTTTCGATTTGATCAAGTTTCCATTTTAAGTAAAGTTGACGATCATTTTTTGCTTCTCGGCTTTTCTGTTTCATTATCGATTTAATAATTCGACCATCTGGATAGCGAACTATGGCTGCAACGTATGGATGATTAATACCCACAACAACAAAGCCATGACTTGCAAGTTCCTCGAGCATATACGTATATGATTGGATCATTGGACCACCACCATGAGAAAAGATAATAACGGGAAGCTTGGTGTCACTTTGAATAATTTGGGCATTCGGATGAGCATAAGTTTTGATAGATTTTATACTGCTAAATAACCACTCCGGAAGATTGCATAACTGAGCTAAAAATTCTGTCGTAACTTTTGCAGCATCAGCATCGAATGCAATTGGTGATTCTGATTCATTTTTATTTGTTGGATAGAATACATAAGCCATAATCTCTCGGTAAGGATGTTCCTTATCTTGTGCGTTTAATTCCTTTCGAGAAACATCAACCCAATGATATTTAATTTGTCCAACTCCATAAGGTCCTTTGGGCCGAGGAAAATTGGAAATTGGGTAAAATACAAAAAACCATGTTGCTATTAACAAGCAGACAGGTATAAAAACATAAAACAGCTTATTCATTTTTTTTGTTCCTTAAAAAATGTGTAACGTTTTCATACATAGTTGAGTCTTACAAAAAAATTATTTCCTCAATAGCATCTTTGTGTAGTGG
>CAZBUZ010000051.1:1408-8547 GCA_964495205.1 uncultured Pseudomonadota bacterium
CGAATATTAAAATTATTCGTCTGAGATCTCTGGTGGAGAAAAAACGCAATTTTATTAATATTCAACATATTTTTTCCAGTCGCCTCTTGCACCACCCGATCATAAAAAAAGTCATAAGATCCGATGTTCAGCTCTGCTACAGCCTTGTCTTGAAATGCCTGGCAACTTCTACGCACCTTAACCACTATTGGTTTATGGGCAGCTTCATTTTCACCTGCCAAATATTGACGTATGTGTGCTGTCATATCCCAGAATCGTTGTTGGTCAATTGCTGTAAAACAGGTGTGCTGTTTGTGCTTGTAAATCGATTGAACAATAAGATTGAAGTTGTGCTTGATCTGACTACCAGCATAATTGAAGGCATAGGCAGCAGCATCTGCATAGTTTGTAGTAAAATCAATGCCTGGATTTTGAATATCACGTACCGTCCACGTTAAAATTTTGCGCAGTGGTTCTACATAGAAATCATCAACATTGAACTCAAGCCCAGCCTCAATCAATTGGAACAGAAGCTGGCTATATTCCGCAAACACTGGGATGATTTCCTCATGCGGATTTTGGGTTGGATTTAAAGCTATATCTGATTCAAGATGCACATTGCTCAAGGACATCCCACGATAAAAATATGCATGGTTAACCATCTGCTCCCAATGCAGCCGTACCACTTTTTCTACAGAATTATTGACCATGATTGTCCTTATGTTGCCCTTCTTTTGTAGCGTGATGTTGATCTTCTAGGGCTTTGTCCATGATTTTTTTCAGCGCTGAATCTGTTGGTGGCTTTGGCCAGGTCAACCTGCTGCCTGGCTTGTATTTTATGTGGATTTTATCTACTTTTTCTAAAAATGTTTTTACAACGGCAAAAAACTTTTCTGGTTCAGCGTCAAAGATACCATGGCCAGATTTTTCAAAGACTTCTACCTGTGCATGTGGATGGTTTTTGCGCATGAACTCTATCTTATCGGTATCCCAATTTAAATCCCATATTGCTTCAAGAATAAGCGTTGGGATTTCAAAGTCATCAAACTTTCCATCCAGCCCTTCAAAGCCTTCATAGTCGGCAAAAATTAATTCTCTAAATCCAGGAGCAGGGCACCATTCATACAATGCATGTCTAATACATTCTTCTGACGTTGGTTTATAATAACCGGATCGCTTCCAGTCTCCAGCAAGCGTTGCATTGTAATATGCTTGTGCCATGGTGAGTTTTCCAGCATCCTTGGCCACCCAGACTCGTTTTATGGCTGCCTGTTCTTCCGGAGAAATAAACATTTGATTTCTGTCATCTTTCATGATGGCTTTTTTAAGCCCGGCAAAAGGCGAAACTAAAATCAATCCTTTAACGCGTTCTGGATAGCTTAACGCATAACATTGGGCTAAAAAGCCTCCGTACGATGAGCCAAGCACAAACCACTGATCGATGTTAAGCGCTTTTCTGAGACTTTCAATGTCTTCAATTGCCTGTCTGAGTGTATATGTTTTTCCTGTATCATCCCTGCTTGTTGCTCTCCCAGTGCCACGCTGATCGTAGTAGATTACTCTGGCAATGTTTTTAAAACGAGAAAAATAGGGATGAAACATGTGATGAGTAGTCCCCGGCCCACCGTTAATTAAAGCAAGCGGGATGCCGTGGCCTTCTTCTTCGTAGTAAAGTTTGCCGCCTAAAATATCAGCATATCCCTTCTTTAATCCAGGAATTTCATCGCAGAGAGGCGAAAGTTCAGGAACATCCAGGACCCATTCTTTGGGAATTGAGATGATTCTATCAAAGATAGTCTCTCGCCCACCAGTTTTGTGAGCAACATTGCAGCTCGATAAAATTAATGACATAACAATTGTACAAAGCATAAGGAACATCCTATTCATGCTCACCGCAACTCCCTTTTTTTAGATTATTGCCCTGAGTTAAACAACTTGCTTTTATTTAAACAGCTTCCAAGTGAAAGGGGTCTTTAACCTTTCTTGAAGCCACTTGCGATCAATTTTTATGTAATACGCCGTATCCTCGTTACCCTCGCAGGTTTTCATGGCCTCATGATAACAGCTTATTGCTTCATTCCTTCTTCCCAACAAATCCAACATATGTCCTTGCCAAGCCTTATAACAATGAACAGTCTGGGTCCAATTTTTTGGATCTGACTTTTGTTCGCATACATCCATTTTTTGAAAAGCGGTTAAACACTTTTCATAGTGTTTCTTCGAATCAATGAAATAATTGGCTAAACCGTTCCATACAGAATACTCTGTTGTATTTTCACGTAGCGCCTGATCATAAAAATTTAAATAAAGTTGTTCTTGTTCTGCTTTATTTGATACTGCTTCTATCATTGCTAAACGAAGCATTGACTCAGAAGGTGACTTTGGCCATGTCAATCTATCGCCTGGTTTGTAAGTAATTTGAGCCTTGATCGATTTTTCCAAAAAGTCTTTGAGCAATGAAAAGAACTTTTCTGGCTCATCCGCAAATATTTTATGCCCTGATTTTTCAAAAACCTCAACCTGTGCATGGGGATGATTTTTGTGCATGAAATCAACTTTGTCGGTATCCCATATTAGGTCCCATTTGCCTTCACAAACCAAGGTTGGAATTTCAAAGTCATTAAATTTGCCATCTAAGCTGATTTTTTGCTTATCGATAGACATCAATTCATTAAATCCCGGTGCTGGCGTCCACTCATAAAGGGTATCTCTGACCAATTCATCAAGCGTTGGTTTATAATAGTCTTGTTTTTTCCAATCACCAGCCAAATGAGCATTGTAAACAGTTTGCGCCAAGGTTAATTTACCAGCACGCTCTTCAGCATAAATTTTTCGTATGGCATCACGCTCGGCTTGCGATAAAAACATGGATTTCCTACTGTGCTTCATTTTCACTTTCCTCAATCCATCAGATGCAGCAACTAAAACCAGTCCGGTTATGTGTTCAGGGTAGGTTAGTGCATAGCATTGTGCCAAAAATCCGCCGAATGACCAACCAAATACCGCCCATTTTTCAATGCCTAATGCCTTTCGTAAACATTCGACATCTTCAACAGCCTGCCTGATTGTATATGTTTTCCCTGTATCATCAACACTTGATTTGCCCGTTCCGCGTGCATCGTAATAAATGACACGTGCGACATCACGCATTTTTGAAAAATATGGGTGGTAGTGATGATGAGCTCCGCCTGGCCCCGAATTAAGCAGCACAAGCGGAATTCCCGCGCCCTCTTCTTCGTAGTAAAGTTTGCCATTCTCAACATCAACAAAACCTTTCTTGAGCCCTGGAATCTCATCACACAACGGTGGAAGTTGTGGAATATCAAGAATCAATGTTTTTGGGATAGAAACAATTCTATCGAAGATGGTCTCTCTGTGGGGCTTCTGAGCCACCTCGCAACTGGATAATGCTAATGATAACGTAACCATGCATAACATAAAAAAAATCTTCTTTATCTTCATAACAAAACCCCTTTAAAGCGAACCTTTGCTAAAACGATTTTTAGATTTTAAGCTTTTATGTACTCATTCTTATCTCCCTTCAGGATTCCCTTCAAATCTTTGCCGTGCCCTCTCAAACGCAGCCCGTGTTAAAACAATTTTATGCGTTTGTTTTCCCTGGAGACGATTTTTATCCTTAGGTGACTTTTCAACAATCTCAAAGCCCATTTTTTGATGTGCTTTCAGGCTTCGTTCATTGCCAACCTCAACAAAAGCGAAAATTGAATCATACGATGTTGATTCAAAGTATTTTTTCAAAGCCAAGTACAAGGCCTCTTGGTAGCGGCCACCGCCCCAAAAGTTCTCATTGAGCCATGCGCCAAGTTGCCCATTTGGATAATCCGGGGTTCGAATGACAACAGAACCAATAAGCTTGTTGGACTGATTATCGAAAATGCAGTAAAACACAAGATGCTGTGGATCACTCATGGTAGCCTTTAAAAAGGTTGCTGTATCGTGCAACTCACTCGTTGGCGGAAGGCCAACCGTTTGTCGAACGACCGGCGAAAACATGTTGTGGTATTCTTCAAAAAATTGTTCTTGCAGTGGTTTTAGAGTGATGAGGCCACCTTTTATAGGAGTGTTGTTTTTAATCATAGGTTCCTTTAACATTTGCTTAAGAAAATTCAAAATCTCTTGCCAAGCTTCTTTGTGTGCCCGAGCATTGCCTTCTGTTGTCCCGCCATGAATGCTCCACGATCCATCAAGAAGTTGAAATGGTAAATCAATTGATGGCACAGGAGGAATCAATAATAAATTGTTTCCAGCGTTCAGATAATTAATAAATCTTCTTTTAATTTTTGAGCCGTATGCATCTAATCTTTCCATGATATTTTTTCCAAACAAGGAACATGGCCACAACGTATCGTCGTCGCCAGAAAGAATTAAAAGAGGACAACAAATATTTTCAACAGGAATCATAGCTTCTTTTATAAATTTTCCAGTTTTCATCGCGTATAAATAGATTTTGCCAAGCCACCGAAATGGATGTTCGATAGTTCCTTTAGGCACAGCAAAGCGTCCTTCTCTGGCTGTCTCAAGCATTTCTTGGTCGCTCAATGAAACAAAGAGTACGGGTTTGTTTTTATACGTCCAAGTGCCAAGTACAAAGCTAGGGGCGGAAAGAGCAATAATCGCATTCATCTGCCCTGAAAATGTAGCTGCAAGAAGAAGAGCAAGTTCGCCGCCTGTAGATTGTCCCATGAGTGCGATTTTATTGCCATCAACGTGTGGTTGTTTTTTAAACCCGTGCATAGCACGTTCAAAATATTCCAGGGGGATCAAAGACATATTTTTCGGTAATCCCTCTTGCCCGAAATATCTCAATTCAAAAACAGCATATCCATGCGATGCAAGAAGTTGCGCTACATATGCGGGAAGCCAGCCAGTAGAACCAGGAATCATTATAACTCCTGGGCTCTTTTTGCCTTTTGGATAAAATAATGTGCCAACAATACCTTGTTCGCGAATCTCCTTGGTTTCTACATCAGGTGCAATATAACGACGATAAATTGTTTTTTGAGTCAATAGTTTGTTATCTGAAAAAATCGAAAGCTCGAATGGCGTCAAGTTGAGCGATACGAGCATAGGCAACGTTGAATCCTTCATTGTTGGTTTCATAGACCAAAATAATCCCATAGGGTCAATTCCCGTGTAGGTTCCTGAAATGGACGCTTGCTTAGCAACGTTTACTACACCATTATCATTGGCTTGGAACGTAGCTTGTGCAATCCATGCATTATTATCCTTGTCTTTGAGTGAAGCCTCAAGGGTAACGTGCGCATTTGCCGGAAGATTTGAAATGACGATTTCAACTGGCTCATCAAGTAAAGCATTTTCGGGCGTTACCACAATTTGGGGAGTCCCTTGTTTGGGTGGAGTGCCGTGCCTCAAAAGAAAAACAAAACCAACAACGATGGCTATCGCCAACAGTAATACAATGGAAACTTTTTTCATTTGATTGCCCTAACCAAAACATCCTTCAAAAAACCCCACAATGCCCAACAACCAAAACCCAAAATTATGATACCGGAAACTTTATTTACTATTACGATTCCGATATGCGTTAGCGATTTACGGAAAAAACCAGTAGCAATACTCAGCATCAACCACCAAATTGTCGAGCCTACAAAAACGCCAGAAACCAACAGTATGCCAGCAAGATAGTCGTTTGAGGATGCTGCAAGTCCCAAGCCCGCAAAGATAGCAATGAAGGACAAGATTGTCATGGGGTTGGTAAGCGTCAAAAAGAACGTCGAGATAAAATCATTCAAAAGGTTGGTTTTTACAGCGCCTTGGCTAACCTCTGTAGGCTTCGATAAAAAAGTTTGAATCCCCAGGTAGCATAAAAATAGTCCACCGAGCAGCTGTAAAACACTTTGGTAATTAAGCAAAAAGCCAGAAATAGCCGTTAACCCTAATGCCGCAATCAATGCATATGCCGCATCGGCAAGTGCGGCTCCCAAGCCAGAAATAAAACCTGACATCCTCCCTGCAACCAGTGTGCGTCGAATACAGAGCAATCCTATGGGACCAACAATTGCTGCTATTGAAAAACCAAAAACAAGTCCTTTTAAAAACATTTGCAGATCTCCTACTCTTTAAAATTTTTCACCAACCACAGCGTCAAATCATCATCTACACAAACAGTTTCTCCAAATGATATTGATTTGTTTTTGTAAGTTAGTCCATGCCCGTCAGGTACATACCCACGTTTAACATACAGCCTTTGCGCATTACCATAATCTGCATACAGTCCTACACCAATGCCAACGACTTTGCTCTTTTTTTGTGCTTCGGTTTCAGCCAGCTCAAGCAATCTTGAACCAATTCCCTGTCGTCTAAATTGCGGCAACACATTTAAGTCGTTGATTTCAGGAATATTACTGGCGGCAAATGGTTGATAATCAGAATGCCATTTAAGGGTAACATAACCAACAAAACTGTTATCCATCCAGGCAGTCCAGATACACCGTTTATTCTCTGCCTGCTCCTTGAGGTATTGCTCATAGATGGATGTTCTTGTTGATGGCGGCGTGTTCCATCCTAATTTTGCAATTGCATCAACCATTATAGGGATGTCTGCTATTTTCAACGCTCGAAATGTGCATTTTTGAGTTTCCATTATTTTCCTCAACTCTTTTTTAATAGGGTTATTGCATCGCTGAACCCCTGCGATTCAACATTAGCAATGATATGGGTTATCAGCACCTTGGCATATTGTAATTTGACCTCTGGTTTTTCCAAATCACCAAGCGCCTTCATAAAATCAGCATACGAAGGTGCAGGTATATTACCATATTGAGGCAAAAGTTCAGGAACCATGGTTAAAAAAATCAAAGCATAAAGAGTCCAAACGGTTTGCTTCATGAGATATAATTTTGCGGCCTCTTTTTCAGTAGGTTGCCGTTCAAGGTATGTCGATAGCAAAATATTCTCAAAGGTAGGTTTAAAACAGTAAAAAATTGCTATTGCTGCAACATCGAAATAAGGATCACCTTGTGCGGCAAATTCATAATCGATAACTTTAAACTTGTCTCCTAAAAATATGAGATTATCTGGATTTAAATCATGATGACATGGCGCAATCGTTAAGTGAGGCGCAATGGCTCGATGAATATCTGCTGTGATGTCCTCAAGCTTTTTTAGAGGGATAGCCT
>CAZBUZ010000052.1:0-1465 GCA_964495205.1 uncultured Pseudomonadota bacterium
GCAAATTGCTTTTTATTGGAAAAATAATAAACATTCATGGCATCATGAAGTTTAGTAGTGATACGTTGCAGATTCCTTGTGAGGTGTTTGACTGTAAGAAGTTGTTGGTAACGCCTGGCATAAAAAATGCGGTAAAAAACACATCTATTGACTGGAGTAGTTATTCCGTAGCGCTTGGAACAGCCAAGCCCTCAGAACAACAAGCAGACTTTGATTTGCGGCGTAAGGAATTTGTATTGGTGCATCATAACCTTCTGGCAAAACAGTTTATCGCTGCTTCGCTGCTCTTAGTTGCATTATTAGCGACGGTTGGGTTTAATGGTTATCTTCAAATAAATCGCCTTCAAGATGCCGTAAATGCGGCTAACGCTAAAGCAGCTGCCCAACTAAAAATGATAGTCCCCAAAGAAAAACAAGCACGAAAGCTCACTCTTGCGGCCATGGTTGTAGAGGCTGAAAAGGTGTTGCGAGAAAAATCTGAATTATGGGCTTCTTTTTCATCAGCATACCGCATGAATCCACTACCAATTTATTTAGAGATAACAAACCTATTTGAAAGAAACATGAGCGAGATAACAATTAATGAAGTAGTTATGAGTAGCAAAGAAAAAGGTGAGATGCGGGCAGCTATCGATGGATTTTTTAAATCAAAAAGCAATAATGATTGGCGAGACTGGAAGCCTTTGGAGGATAGATTTAAAGAATCAACATATTTTGCGCTCCTAGAGGATCCTATTAGTGCTACTCCTGCTGAAGGAAAGGGGATCCATTTCATGATAAGATTAAAAGTAAAAAATTAGAGAGATGCGTGCCGATATGGAATTTTTGAGTAAAGTAGCTACATTTCTTCAGGATTTGACGAAAAAACAGTTCCAACAATATTTGGCTCTATTTATTGGCGGAACATGTCTTGTTTTGGGTGGAATAAGCTATTGGGTTTATCAGCAAAGCGATACTCTTATTGTTGAAATTAAAAAGATAGAAACATTATCCAACAAGGCAATTAAGATTCTTGCTGAATATGAACGATTACAACAGGATGCTCGGCGCGTGCAAGATTTATTTGATCAAAATAAAGACTTCACCATTCAAAGTTTTTTTGAAACATTTTGCAAAGAGCAGGGGATAACGCCAGAACGAGGGTGGTCGGCTCGTACAGAAGAAACTAATGAGCGGTTTGATGAAACAGTTTTAGCAGCAATTTTTAAAGGGCTTGCAACAGAGAAAATTGTGAAAATTTTAGTGGCTTTGGATAAAAATAATATTGTTTATATCAAGGAGCTTTCGCTAAAAAATGAAGGCAATAAAAAGATTACCCTTGAAATAACAATTGCTACAAAAAAGATTAAAAAAGGCTTTGAACAGAAGGGCCTCTGATATGGTGTGGAAAATATTATTTCTTCTTGTTGTTGTTTTTAGTTGCTTTGTTCCAGAGGTTATGTCTCAGGTTGAACCCAATGTTGGG
>CAZBUZ010000052.1:1475-8477 GCA_964495205.1 uncultured Pseudomonadota bacterium
GATTCAGCAACCATTGAGTGGTATGCCCATGCCTGATTCGACGTTGACTGCGACAGGGACCCTTTTGGCCTCTGCCGCTCAACCATCGCTCAATCAAATGCTGACGCCACTTCCTCCGGGTGCCGAGCTTATTGAACCAAAAGATGCGGGAGAAAAAAAAGAAAATGAAGAGCCAAATATTTATTTAAATTTTGAGAATGCTTCTTTAAGTAGTGTTGTTAATTATTTAGGTGAACAAAAAAAAATTAATATTATTCCGCATAAGGAGCTTGAGGCTACCAAAGTGGCCCTTACAACACGTAATCCCCTAACGCTTGATCGCGCCTGGAATATTTTGCTTACCCTATTGGAAATGAACGGTTTTAGCATGATAAAAGTTGCCAATATTTATCGTGTTGTACCAAACAAAGATAATGGATTTGAACCTCTGCCAACTTATTCATCAGCTACAGGCACAGAGCCAGAAAGCCTTCCTGAGAGCGACCTTGTTGTTCGCTATATTTACTTTTTTAAAAACATAAAGGTTGAAATGGCGGATGGCATTTTAAAATCGATGCTTGATGAAAAAGGTGTGCGTACCAACAAGGATCTGAACGCATGTATCCTCAAAGATCAATGTTTTAACATCAAGGCGGCTATGCGCATTCTTAAAGAACTTGATCTTGGCGGTTTACGTGAACAAATTAAAATTATTCCGCTTAAATATGCGACTGCTGAGACGGTTTACAACCTTTTTAAGGATATTCTGCAACTTGAAAGGGAAGAGAAAACGATCAGGTTTGCAGGCGCGGCACAAAAAGAACGCACGTACTTTTCATCAGATACAAAAATGTACCCAGATCCGGTAAAAAATACGTTGATCCTTCTTGGCTCAGAAAAAAACTTGGATAAAATTACTGAGTTCATTTATAAGCATATCGACGTGCCATTAGTGGATGCCGAATCGCGTTTGCATATTTATGAACTTCGTTATGCCGTAGCAGAACAACTGAAGCCTATCCTTGAAGGCATTATCAAATCACCAGCAGAAAAATCACCCTTGGTTGGGGAATATAAATTTTTTGAAGATGTTATTATTTCGGCAGAACGAACCTCTGGCGAAGGTGGATTTGAGCGTGGTGGTGGAAACCGCCTTATCATTGCCTGTGGAAAAGATGATTGGCGACGACTTGTGGATTTTATCAAAAAGCTTGATAAGCCGCAGCCGCAGGTTGCGCTCGAGGTTATGTTTATTGACATCGAAGCGGATGTGGACTGTCAGCTTGGAGCGCAAACTTTTGGGTTTAAAGGGAAAACAAATTTGGGCTTAGGTACAACACAAGCTGAATTTCTGAATTTAAGTTCAAACAAGACAGCTGCGGCTACTAAGGAGGTCCCTAATCCTGCATATAAAAGCGATTCGGCAACGCCTGGCGTTCCCAAAACCATCCTAGTTCCTGATGTGGCAACCCAATACATTCAGCTTGCAGGTTCAGAGTATGAAGGACAAGGGCATCCAACATTTATTACCTTGGGGAGGCCGGGGGATGCAAATACTGAAAATATTTGGTCTATTATCAAAGCTCGTTATAACGTGCAAAATTCTCACATCATATCACAGCCGTATGTGGTTACTAATAACAATCAAAAGTGTACGGTTGAGGTGAAGCGTACGCGATTAGTGCCTGGTGCTCTTGATTCTAAAAAGGGTGAGCCGTCAATTCAAAAGCAAGATACAATACAAGCAAGTACTGCGGTTAATATTACACCGCGTATTAATTTAGAAGGTGTTGTTGATTTGGAGGTAGACATATCGGTAAATGAATTTACCGATACGGTTGTCAATGACGCGCCTACAACTTTAAAACGTGAAATGAAAACACGCAGCACCCTATTTTCTGGTGAAGTGCTTGTGCTTGGTGGTTTAACCAAAAGTAATGATACTGACAGCACCTATAAGACGCCAATTTTGGGAGATCTTCCTATCATTGGTAATCTTTTCAAAAACAAATCTAAGCGACACATAGAAACCAATCTTTATATTTTTATTCGTCCAAGCATCATTAAACCTCGCTTCGAGGGCGGTGCTGATGAATATTCACAGTTGAAACTTGATTATGCCAAGTATCAAATGATGAAAAATGACACCTTTGCAAAAGAGCATGACCCAATTCAACGCTGGTTCTTCAGACCCACAAGACAGACAGCTCGGCAGGCTCTTCTTGATCGAGCGAAAGGTGTATTTAGGCCTATTGATGAATTTGCTTATGGTAAATCGATGCCGAAGAGCGTTATTATGGAACAGGATCCTTATTTTAAGGTTTCTGAGGCGATTGCTGAAAAGAAGAAAGAGATTGAGCGCACGCGTAAGAAAAAGAGAAAGAGGTCTCGTTCAAGAAAACCTGCTACTATAAAACTTCAAGAATAAAAAATAAGGCCGGGCTAAACAACCCGGCCTTATTATATGCCGCCATGAGAGCCATTTGTGAGGACTGATTTTTCATGCTTCTTACATTCGCGATTGATAATGGTTGCAGCCTCTTGTACATCATCAGTAACGCGAATGATCGTTTTGTCGTTTTCAGATATTAATCCATGTTTTAATGCACGCGTCTCAACCCAATCCATAAGTGGTGACCAATAAAGTTTATCGATGAGTATTATGGGAAGTTTTGCCATGCGGTTGCATTGGATAAGGGTTACAATTTCAAAGAGTTCATCGAGCGTGCCAAAGCCTCCCGGAAAAATAATAAACCCTACCGAGTAGCGAACAAGTAACCATTTGCGAGCAAAAAAATGATCCATGGCAATGTATTTTTGTACGTAAGGATTAACTTTATCCTGATTAAGACGCAAGAGGCCAATGCCGGCGGATACGACGTGATTGATGCACTTAATGCCATTGCGTTCACATTCTTTTAGTGATTCGAGTGCTCCAAAGTTGGCCGCCTCCATGATGCCTGGTCCCCCGCCGGTGATAATTGAAAACCCCTCATTGACGAGAAGTTTGGTTAGGTGCGCTGTTTTTTTTGCAATTTCACTATCCGCTGCGACGCGAGAGCCGCCAAACACGGTGATTGCTGGCTGTGGGAACGAGGTGAGGTGCCACATCCCGGTGAGTAATCGCAGGTTAGTCTTACATAAACTTTTGAGGAATCTAAAATATTCCTTACATCGTCGATACAGCATGAGCCCCTCCTTGAATGGTATGATACTATAAAAATCTTTTTGCTGCCTGAACATCCTCATCATCGATGATAATAGCCGCTAGTGCTCTCGTTATGTTGCATGCATCTTCCAACGCATGTTGATGAATATTTCTTCCTATGGCAGCACCAGCAGCTCCACCAAGATGAATTTGATGGTAGACTTCTTCTAAAAATTCGTCGACATTTTTTCGATTTCCGCCAGAACAAACTACCTTTGTATTTCCGGCTGCGGCTGTTGCTTGTTTAAGCAATTGTGCGCTGCTAAAGCTATCGGGTGCTTCTGGTGGATTTACCTTAACAAAGTCTGCTCCCAGGCAGAGCCCGACGCCAGCTGCTCCTGCGATGATATTAGCGGCTCGTTCATCATGCACTGCTTTGCCGCGAGGATACATCCACAGGATGGTGAGTAACCCATGAGCATGTGCTTCTTGAATGATTTGTGACGCTTGGGTGAGCATTTGAGCTTCATAGCGGCTGCCAAGATAAACGGTGTAGCCTACGCCGACAACGTCCAGGTTGCTATTTTTAGCAAAGCCAACAACATCGTCAACGGTGGCTAAACTCAAACTCAGTGGATCATCGTGTTCTAGAGAGGAGAGATTGGTTTTTGAATTAAGCTTAACAACGTAGCGAAGAGACGGATAATCCTTGCCATACCGGGCGATCAATCCAAGTTGTGTTGCAAATATTCCTATGCGACCTTGTTGTGCAATTTCAAACAAGTGTTTTGGATCTGCCGCATCTGGTGCGATGCCTTCACCATAAAAGTCATCATTAAGATGTTCTATTTTTTGGTCACCAGCAAAGAGAAAAAGCCGTTCTGAGTTTTGTGTTGCTTTAAGATAATTTTCTTTGTAAGAGTCGTGGTATTGAGAGGGTACGGTTAAAGGAACCTCGACTTCTGGTATGTTATTTTTTTTATCCATGGTTTTTCCATTGGCTTATGAGATTTATTTTTTATCTTATTCGTAGTCAAATTGTAAACAAAAAAATCACCGCATGTCAGCAAAGAAATAAAAAAGGGGTTGGTTTCATAGCGAAAACCAACCCCGAGTAAATTGAGACGTGCAAGCTCTATTCTTTATGCTCAAGATCACCACGGAAAACCATGGTTGCGGTGGCTTGTAAAACAATGTTTTTATTCAGGCCAATTGATCCGATCACTGTTCCGCCAGGCATACGAAAGGCGATCTTTTCTTGTTGTGTTATAAGTCCTTGATAAAACAATGTCCACAATGTTGCCGCAACACCAGAGCTACATGCGAGCGTTATGCCGCAGCCGCGCTCATAAACCAAAAGGTTGTAGAGCTTTTGTATGGTGTTGGTTGCTTGATGAGTCTTGTCTTCCCAGGCAAATTCAACATTGGTACGGTTGGGGAAGTTGGGATGTTGCTCTAAATATTTTCCATGAGTTGACAGCCAAGATGGTTCAATTTGTTGGAAAACGATCAAGTGAGGATTGCCCACTTCTACAACATGACCTTCGATTATCTGTTCATTTATTTGAAGCGTCATTTTTTCTAGATAGGATGCGGATCCTAGGTTGGTGACAATATCAATTGCTGATTCATTGTTTTTGTCAACGATGATTGAGCATTCAATGATTTGTTGCCCCATTTTAATGTTAAACGTTTTTTGCAGGCCATACTGGGTAAAAAGATAATGAGCGACACAGCGTATGCCATTCATACACATCTGTGCTTGACTACCGTCAGCATTAAAAATGAGCATCTCTGGATAGCTTGCTTCTGGATTGCTTTTTATGATGAGCACGCCATCGGCTCCAATGCCAAAATGCCGGTTGCATGTTTCTTGAATGAAGCTGGCCCAGTTTGTGTCTGCTAGCGTATTTTGTACGTAAACAGTTGGTTTTTTGTACCAGTCGTACAACACAAAGTCATTACCAAGTGATTGATATTTAATAAAGTGTTTTAACATATTGTTTTTTTATAATTCAACGCGAGGCTTGGACGTTTTGCTTGATGATGTGATAGTTTTTTCTGTATGCACAGGAGAAAACACTTTGCTGAGGTATGATTTTCCTGAGTCTGCCAAGATTACTACAAGCACATCTGTTTCCTGTAGATTTTGAGCATACTCAAGAGCTCTTGCCATAACCGCTCCGCTGCTAATACCGACGAGCAAGCCATATTCATTAGCAAGGCGGCGTGTCATGGTAAATGCTTCCTCATCGGTTACGGTTAAGATTTCATCAATGTATTCTTTTGCGAAAGTATCGCTGATGACGTCAATACCAATACCTTCGGCTTGGTATGCTTTTGGTTCTTTGCTGGAATAGGCAGAGGTAGCTGCGTCAACGCCTATAATTTTTACGTTGGGATTTTGTTCTTTGAGATATTGTCCGGTTCCTGATATTGTGCCACAGCTTCCTGCTCCGCACATGAAGTGGGTGATGGTTCCATTGGTTTGGTGCCAAATTTCTGGTCCGGTTGAATGGTAATGAGCGCGAGGATTTGCCGTGTTAAAATATTGATTTGGCATGAAAGCGCCTGGGATAGAGTGAAAAAGGTGTTCTGCAAAGCCGTGGTATCCACGGGTATCGTGGAGGTCATCGGTGTTTGGGCATACATGAACTTCGGCGCCATATGCTCGCAGGACTAAAACTTTTTCGATTGCCGTACGATCAGGAACGGTGATGATAACGCGGTAGCCTTTAATTTTCCCGATCATGGCCAATGCGATGCCTTGGTTGCCAGAAGAGGCTTCGATGATTGTGCCTCCTGGTTTCAGAAGACCTTTGCGCTCAGCTTCTTCCACCATATAAAGAGCAGAACGATCCTTGATGCTTCCGCCTGGGTTTAAAAATTCCAATTTTGCCAAAACCGTTGGTTTAACATCGAGGTCAAGCCGGGCAATGGGGGTGTTGCCGATAGTTTGTAAAATTGTTTTATAATGCTCTTTGTATGCCATAATAGGCCTTTCTTGAAGGTGACGAGATTGTTAAGATGATATTTTTCAAGCTCCATTCATTGCCTTTAACTATATGAAAAATAAAAGAGAAAAGCTATCAAAATCCAGTAAGAATTTGCGAAAAATTTTAATTTGCGCGATCTTTTCTTTTTTTTGTATTGTGACAGTTTGGATTTACTTTTGTTGTGGGAGCACAGATTTTAAGCCGTAGGTGCTTTATTGTTGTGGAAAAAGTTCCCGCATGAGCCTGTTTTCTTGTTTGGTGAAGTTTAAAATGTATCCAAGTTTTACCAAATAATTCATCAGATCGAGAAATTCTTCTTCCTGTTCTTTGGTTACAAAAAACTCAATGATAGCAGAGCTGTCGTCAATAGTTCGCTCAAACACCAAATTATCTTCGTTGCGGAAAACTCCTCCAACAAACCAGGTGTAAGGAACGTCAACTTCTGCCTGGTAATATTCGCAAAACATAGTGATTAACCACCCCATAATTATGACTTTGTTTTTTACACATGCGACTAAGTTTATCGAACCGAGCGAAAATGAAAAGGGCTTGCTGGATTACGAGCAAGCCCTTTTTAAATTTTTTTATAATCCTTATGCAGGGTTTTACATCATAGGCATTCCCATGCTCGTATCAGCGCCTGGCATACCTGTAGGAGCTGGAGGAGGAGGTGGCGTGGCGCCCATGCCCGTAGGTGCTGGTGGTGGTGTTACGCCTCCCATACCTGGAGGAGGGGGTGGTGTTGCTCCCATGCCAGGAGGCGGTGGAGGCGTTGTTCCCATAGCCATTGGGGATGGTGGTGGCGGTGGTGTGCTTCCCATGCTTGGTGGAGGAGGTGGTGTTGCTGATCACGCCCAGGCGGTAGCCACGCGCTTTCAG
>CAZBUZ010000053.1:0-8271 GCA_964495205.1 uncultured Pseudomonadota bacterium
CTATTCGTCTTAATCAATTAAATATGGCTTTATCGGTTGGTATTGCCAAAGCACTTGAGCCGTATGGCGTTGCTATTAAATGGCCCAATGATTTTGTGGTGAACAATAAAAAGGTTGGTGGTATTTTAGCGCATGTTGTATGGCATAACAATCTGCCGGTGGGAATTGTGTTTGGTTTGGGTTTGAATGTTAATACGCTCTTTGAACCGGGTGGAGAACTTTACGATATTGCAACAAGCTTGACGATGTTTACCGGTCAGCAGTTGGATATGCGTGCTACCTATCGTATGATTCTTGAGTATCTTGATGCGGCGTATGCCTTATGGCGGGAAAGAAAGTTTGATGAGATCTATAGGCAGTGGAAGGTGCGTCAAGTCTATTTAGGTAAAAAGTTGACTATTCATCAAAAAAACGGCTCCTTGTTGAGTGGCATTATGTCGCAGGTCTTGCCAAATGGTGATATGATGCTGATGGTTGAGGGCAAGGGTATTCAAGTAATTCCATTTTGCATTGTACAGGATGTAAAGGTTAGTTGAGCGTTCATTCCCATAAAATATGCTTTAAAAGAGGCGGGAAATTCCGTCTCTTTTTGTTTTTTAAGCATCAAAAAAGTCCTGTCTGTATTTTTGGTTTTGTTTTGTGTTTTGTTTCCCATTGTTGCTTGTTGGGGGGCTTTTGCAATGTAGTAAACCTTAGGTACAATGAAGATATAAACATTGTGAGAAAACCTAAGGTAAAAAAACGGGACTTTTTTGGGGGGACCTTGTATGAATCGGTTTGCTTCTCAGCAATGGGGGTTTTTTCTAATAACCACGTTTCTTGTGGGATTCTTCATATCTGATGTACAGCATGCTCGTGCTATTGCAACATGTGCCTTTGATAAACAAATAAAGGGTTTTGCTGATGGCGGTGCTTTTGTTGCTGGTATGCGTGACCAGGTTAACTATCTCATGAAGGGTGTTGAGCAATTAAAACACGTGCACCGCGCTCAGCCTTCGGAGAGTGATGGACAATGCTTATCGCATGAAGCGGTACAGTTGCATGCCTTGCATGATTTTTTGCAAAAAAACCATGACGCTATTGCGGCGGATTTTGATGCCCAATGTTTTTCTTCTTGGTTTGGCAAAGGAAAACTTGAAGAGTTTGTCGGAAAATTGAAAAAGCTTGAAGCGCTTGATAATGCATTTTGTCGTGGTTCGGTATCGGTGTCTGCATCTTTACGTGATGATTTGAAGCAATTATATGCTGCTCATGATCAGTGTCAAAACATTAAAGGCATACAAGTGAAACAGATGGATGCGGTGCTTGCTGATAGAGAACATGCCCAATCGCCTCTCGGTGACGCTACACCGAATAACAATGCCCAAGCTAAAAATCAAGCTCCTATAATAATGTCTAAAACGTGGTGGAGAAGCCCTATTGCTATTCTGGGGGGTGTTATTGTTGGGGGAGCTTTGACCTTTAATTTGATGAGAAACAAGATCATAGCATTTTTGTATGAAGGTGAAAGTCGTAATGAATCGTCGGTAACAGCATCGGCTGTAGATGCTGCTGATACAGAAAAATTGTTGCGTGAATTGGAACGTCGATTACAGGAGCAGCTCGTATTGCTTACGGCTGAAAACCAATCTTCTCAATAACCTAAGAAAGGTTTGACATGATACGTAATTTTAAGAATGTGATGATTGCTGGTGTTGCTTTTGCTGCTTGCTGCGGTAGCTTTCAGCTTAGCCTGAAGTCGGAACCTTGTGCCCTAAAGGATGCTTTTGCTGTTGTGCAAAAACATACGGATGAGCAAGCACTTCTTGCTGCCGTGCAACATTATGCACAACATGCTCAGCAGGTTTTGGATGCTCAAGTTGCCGTGAATAATGCTGATCAACAATGTGTATTGGCTGCAAAAAACTTTGTTCAAAAAGTAGAAAGTTTTTTTGCCGAGCATGGTGCCGCGCTGGTAGGTAACAATAGTTCGATGAGTGCTGAACGCAAAAAAAATGCACAGCTTGCTTTAAATGAGTTTTATAAGCTTGAAAAACAACATGCGGAACTTGTAAAACAAGTTAAAAAATCAGCTACCAGCGGCATTCAAAAGGCTATTGTTGATGTTCAAAATGCGTTTTGTGCAGATGTTGAGGGCTATCAAGCAGCGTTAGAAGTACCACAACAAAATCCTCAAGAGCAAGCTCACGTGCAAGAACAAGCGCAGGAAGCAGATCAAAACCCAGCGCCTCAAGAGCAAGTACAAGCAGAAGCTGCCACACCAGAGCAAGCTCCTCATTTAGCTTCTGTATTCCTCAGCAATCCGCGTGCCGTTGTTGCGGCAAGCGTTGGCGCGGTGGTCATCGGCGGTGCTGCTACACTTTGGTTTTTAAAAACAAAAATCACTGAGCTTTTTGGACAAAAAGAAAACGCATAAGCCCGAAAATATAACGATGAACCTTACATAAGGGGGATTTTTATGAATAAGGTGATACAAATATCATTGTTGGTGCTTGGTTTGAGCATTGCCCAATCTTCTGATGCGAATGCTTGGTTTTTTGGCGGAAATACCGCGGCAGCTGAGTGTGCGGCAATTAAAAATTCAGCAGAATACAAGTACGGTGCATATGCCGTTAAGGCTGGTCGTTTTGTTGTTGATAAGGCTGCTGCTGTAATTACTGCTATCAAAAACGGTAGCTTGGCATTGGATGCAAAATATAGAGCGTGTTTGCAACAAAATCCATATAGGACCATTGCTGCAACGGTCTATGTAGCTGTTGTCGGTGGGGCTTTGGCCGTAGGAATTACGCAAAAGATTCAGGAATATCGTTGGCACAAAAGCTGGCAAGAATATGAAGCAACACGCAAAAAAGCGCAAGAAGAACAAGCTAAAAGAAATGCCTTGAAAGCGGAAGTTCGACGAGAAATTGAAGCTGAGCAAAAACAAAAAGAAGCTGATTATGTCTATCAACAAAAACAAGAAGCAGAGCAACCAGTTACTTCATATTTCTTGTATGTGAACTGAAGTCGATAGTATCGATAAATCTAATAAAAGAAGAGGGCCGTGTTGCACATGCAATCCGGCCCTCTTCTTTTATTAGATTTACTGTAGACTTGGGTGTTGTTGTTTTTCATGCATCAAAAACTTGTGGTAAACATCACTTGCAAAGCAGGCAAGTCGATCTGCTAATGAACTGTGCGTTTCCATGCTATAGTCTTCCTCATCCCCACCGAATAAGCGCATTAAACCCGATGCTCGTTTCGGTTTGATGAGTTTAATTTCGTCTTCATCTGCAAGACCCAAGCGTTTTTTCATGATGGCAACGCCATCTTTGAATGAACCAATTTGATCAATAAGTTTGAGTTTTAATGCTTGGTTGCCCGTGAATACTTTTCCATCTGCCCATGCTTTAAATTCTTTATCAGAGACTTTTCGTGTTGCTGCCACATCTGAGATAAATTGCTTGTACGTATCATCAGAAAGTGTTTGTAGGTATTCCAGTTCTTCTTCGGTTGATTCTTTGAGGGGACTACCTGCTGTTTTATAGGAACCAGATTGAATATAATCGAACTTAATTTTCCAGGAATTCAATAAACCTTTAACATTGGGTAATTCAAGCAGTACGCCGATGCCACCGACCATGGATGATGGGTTGGCGATAATGAGATCTCCTGCCGCAGCTATATAATAAGCGGCTGACGTGCACATATTTTCGATGACGACAACGACTGGTTTTTTAGTTTTGAATTTTTTTAGATCATTAAAAATGGCTTGCGCAGTTCCAGGAAACCCTCCTGGTGAATTGACCTTTAAAATAAGCCCCTTAATTTCTGGCGTCTTGGCAAACTTTTCGATCTTTTTTTCAAAAAAAGAAGCATTCGTTAAAATGCCTGAAACATTCAACAAGCCAACGTGGGTTTTAGGCGAAAAGGATTCTTCGATGAATTTTTTAAACCCGCCAAAGACAATGGGGGCAAATTGCAATACAAGAAGGAGCCAAAAAATATTTTTGATATATTTGAAAAAAATATCAGATTTAGATTCTTGAGGCTGAGGAGTAGGACGGTGTTCCATGAGTAATCCTTTTGATTAAAATTCTTTGGTTTTGCTTTCTGGCATATCAGGGACGCGATCAGAATCGCTTGGATTGAAGAGATCTGGCTTGACGCCACAATTTGGGCATATCCAGTCTGTTGGCAATTCTTCAAAGGGTGTATTCACACCCTCTATGTTTTTTTCTGCGCTTTGTTCGTCATAAAGATAGCCACAGACGCTGCATATATAGGGTTTTATAATAGGATTCTTCATAACTACTCTTTTGGTTTTATTCGTTGGTAAGAAATATTAATAAACAGCTGGTGATAGAATTTTCATTTTAACATAGCGAAAAAGGAAATCATTATGAACAATTATGAAATGCTAACGTATTTGCAACTACGTCGTTTATTCTTTTTGCTTACGATTGTTAATTGGTTTTTTTCATGTGATTTATAGATGATTTCAATGATCTGATCGGGATCACATGATGCAAGTTCTTTGGCTTTTCTGAAATCATAATTCTGATATTCGGCTGCTTTGCGATAATCAACATAGAAGGTTTTAATGGATGCCGAGAGCGGATCTGAACCAACAACTTTATAGCAACAGGATATGCGCTCGAGTTTTCCTGTTTTGTCGCTGAGTTTTTGATTGATGCTTTTAAGTGCATCTTTAACAAGTTTTTGCTCAATTGAAGAAAGTTCGTTTTTTTCTTGGCTGCTTGCATTGTTGTATCCGAAGATAACTAAACACAAGGTGAGCCCGATAAATTTCTTAAAGCAATGAGACGACATATATGCCTCCGTCTATTTGCCAAATATAATATTTTTTTACTTGTCTTCCGACGAACTTTGGATGTTCGTTTTCTGACCCCCATTTTGTATGATAATCAAATAGAATTATCCTTGTTAAGTTTTTGCATATAATGGGCACTTTAGGGTTGCTTTAAGCCCAATGTGCTTTTGCCATACATATTTCATAAGTACCAATACAATGTAGGTTAAAGCGACATTTTTGTCAAATGTCGAGGGCCGCTATTAAGCGCTTATGATGACAGGGAGAGCGAAATCCACCGTTGTCTGCCTTGAAGATCACGATGGATGATATATGCTGTGATATTTAATTGTTTAAGCAGTGGTTCAAGATGTTCTTCTTGCGCGGGCCCAATTTCCATGACAACCTGTGGAAGCTTTTTTGCCATAGATGGCTGCAGCCATTGTGCGGCTTGGCTTAAGATGCGATGATAAAAAATCATGCCATCACTTCCGCCAACGAAAGCTCGCTCATCTTCCCAGTTGCGTACATCCGCTTCAAGCTGTTGATATTCTTCAGGGGCCAAATAAGGTGGGTTGCTGACGATGAGATTGCAGCTGACGTCTGTCGGTAGGTTTTCATAGAGATCTGAGGTGAGAAAGGTAACATTGTTGAGGTTGTTGGCTTGCTTGTTTTCATCGGCAAGCTTAATGGCCTCTGGATTTATATCGACGCCCAAGATCGTTGCGTGAGGGAAGTGTTTTGCCAATGCCAAAGCAATGCATCCACTACCGGTGCATAGATCAAGTGCCGTGAATGTAGTGATTGCTGCTTTTTGATATCCTTCGATGAGCCATGTCACCCATTCTTCTGTTTCTGGGCGCGGTATGAGAATCGGGGGACGAATGCGCATGGTTAGCCCACAAAAAGGAACATCGCCCAAGATGTATTGTAGTGGCTTGTGATTAACAACACGTTGTTTAATCGCATGAGCCAATTGTGCTTGTTCTTCTTGGGTGATGCGATAGTTGCGTGCCAGTAGATCTGTCCTACTTTTATTGGTAATAGCTTCAAGAAGCCACCATGCTTCTTGTTCGGCGTGTTGTGGATCTTGGGTCGCAACAAGAAGCTGTTGGATAATCTGGGCGATAAAATTAGATGGCATATTATTCCATGATGATCGCGTTTGCCGCATTGGTGAGTTCTTTTATGTTGGCTTTGAGCTTCGTTGCTGTGTTGAGTAATTCATTAAGTTTAGCTCTAGCTGTGGTATTTTTTTCATCGCTTATTTTTTTAAAAATGCGCTGAATAATATCTTGTAATGCGGTATCTTCATTGACGAGATCGCCTGCAAAGGTAAAAAGGGCCTGTGGATTGTTGGGATACTTTTGCATAAGTTCTTTGTGCAAAATTTCGAGCCGTTCTTTTTTTGGTGCTGACTTTTTCTCGTTGAGCAGTTTAACAAGGTTCCCGTTGTTACCCCAATAGATTTGTTTAAGTTCTTGTTCACACGATTGGACGTCGGTTGTTTGAGTTGGGGCAAGTTCTATTATTTTATGAATAATACCTTGTGCGTCTTTTTCAACACGTGCTTCGTCTAATAGTTTTTTTATATTGGTCTGCGGCGTATTGTGTATAACAGTTTCGACTTTGTTGCGCAGTTGTTCTATTTTGGGAAGGAATCCACGAGGACTTGCGGATGTGGTGATTGCAGAAATCATTATTAAAGTGATGTACTTTAGTGCGGCGTTCTTCATTAATATCTCCTTTGCTTGGTTACTATTCAAACAATAAATCATGGACATATTCTTTTGCATTAAAAGGTTTAATGTCCTCAAGTTGCTCCCCAAAGGTGACGTACATGATAGGAAGCTGAAGCTTTTCGGTGATGCCAAAAACCACGCCGCCTTTGCCGGTTCCATCAAGCTTGGTGAGGATGAGCCCATTGAGCGTTGTTGCTTCATGAAAAAGTTCTGCCTGGCGCAATGAATTTTGTCCGAGCATGGCATCGATAATGATCCATGTGCTGACGGGTTCTTCTGGGAGTTGTTTATTAATAATTTTTCGAATTTTTTCCAATTCTTTCATGAGATTAACTTTGGTTTGCAGGCGCCCGGCTGTGTCGATGATGATGTGATCGTAGCCCTCTGCTTTGAATGTGGCGCAAGCATCAAAAATAACGGATGCTGGGTCTTGGTTTTCTTTGCCGATGAAGACAGGAACATTAACGCGTGCTCCCCATTCAGCGAGTTGTTGGGTGGCGGCAGCTCTAAAGGTGTCGCCTGCAACGAGCATGACTTTTTTTCCAGACGCTTTAAGCATGTTGGCGTATTTGCTTGCAAAGGTGGTTTTTCCGCTACCATTGACGCCAACAAGGAGCGCAACATGTGGTGTAAGTTCTTCAGGCGCAGGCATTTTTAGATTTTCGGCTAATAAAAATTCAAGTTTTTCTTTAGCCTGTTCGAGTGTGGTTATTTTTGCTGATGCAATGTCATTGGTTAATTGGGTGATGATTTTATTAGTAGTAGCGATACCTGTATCAGCGGCGATTAAAAGGTCCTTGAGCTCTTTGATGAATTGTTCGTCAAGTTTGTTGCGACTAAAAATTGACGTGATGTGACTGGTGAAGCTCGAATAGATTTTTTTTACTTTTTCTTTTATAAATCCAAACATGCATGCCCTTTCGTTCGTATTTTTCGAGTATACTACAAAACTGGTGCAAACGATAGGGTGTGTGCGAGACCTCAATATAGACATCGTTATTAAATTTTTTCCCCAAATTTAAACCGGGTTTACGTAAAATAAGTGCGTATTTTTATGGTATGGGCAAAAAGAAGCAGGCCTTCTATGGATAAGTGCTTATGGTCCACAGAAGGCCGTTTAAAGAGAATTCTTATAAAGTCTTAGTTTTTGCTAGGCGTTGGCTTTGTTTGTGTTTTTCTTTGGAACAGTTTTTTGAAAAAGCTATAGAACCCAGAACCTTTTTTTTGTATCGTGTGGTTTTTGCGGAGATCTTTTTTAATGAAGTATAGGTTGCATTCAGGCATATCATTGTCGTTGCGGATCTTTTGAAATTTTTCAATTCCTTTGGTTGTTATTTTGGGGCAACCATAGAGCGTTAATATTGTCAGTCTTTCTCCACCTTTTGCGAGGATGGACAACAGATCATCATCCACTTGGTGGTTTTCGCTCAGGTCAAGGTATTGCAGTCTTGGCAAGTATTTCAGAATATCTTTCAGTTCTTTTTTGCTGAGCGTTGTTGCAACCAAATCAAGCCGTATGAGTTCTTCGAGATTCTTCAGCGCGTTGATAAGTCCTGGCGCTGTTATGTTGGTTGTTCCACCAATTGAAAGTATTTCTAGCTCGGGGCGATGGAGAGCGGTGTGTTGAAGCGTGCTGTCGTCGGCAGCTGTCTCACTTAGATTTAAGTCTCGTAGGTTTGATGATTCTTGAATAATCCATTCTATCGTGTTTTTCGAGACTGGGGTATTGCTTACATC
>CAZBUZ010000054.1:0-8253 GCA_964495205.1 uncultured Pseudomonadota bacterium
GTTCAGGCAAATCTGGCGTTTTTTGGTTTTTTTTAAAAAAAAGATCCATTTAATGAAAAAAAAAGGCGATTTAATCAAAGGATATGAAAAATCAGGTGCATAAAAAAGTGCGCAGTTTATTTTTTTGCGCGTATCTTGGTAGAAATTTATACAAAAAAATAGTACTGTTAGCCAGATTATTTTTTTTGAGAAGTGTAATTATTACAAGGAGAACGAAAGGAGCGCGAGATTTATGATATGGTTGATGGAAAATCATGGTGGGAATAAGGCTTGGATTCGATTGAAAATTGATGTGTCTATTGAAGTTGAAAATGAGACCGAATTGAATGCTGAACTGGAATACTTAAGAAGGAGTTGAAATAATGGCTGTTAAAACCTTGTACGTTCATAATGATTATGCCTTGTTAAACATAGCGCACAATTTTACGGCGATGCAACAAAAATTATGGCATTATATGCTCTTATTTGCGGCCAAAGAACTTCGCAGATCTGTTGAACACAAGATATCATTGGCGCGTTTGGTTAATTATCTCAATGTCAAAAGTACCTATGAAATACGCGATAAAATTCTTGCCATGGGAAAGTGTGAAAATGATGATATTTTTTCTTATTATTTTGAGCGTATTTCGATAGTTGATGACACGGTGTTTTATGCGTATCCACAGCACTTACGTTTGTTGCTTGCACATCCATCCGTGTGGGCTGCTACGCAAAAGTTTGTAAATGCCCAATTTCAATCAAAATACTCATTGTTTTTGTATGAATTTTTTTATTACTACGATCTTTTTTGTGCCAATCATGCGGTTCCTTTACAAGCTTTTCGGCACTTTCTTGGTCTTGCTCCGTACCAATATCCTGATATTAAAACGTTGCATCGCAGCATTATTACACAGGCTATATGCGAGATCAACAATAAGACCCCGTTGATTGTCTCATTGAAATACGACAAAGAAGGGGCCGTTGTTGTTGGTTTTAAAGTAGCGATCATGAAGAAAAAGGTAAGCCTTGAAGAGGTTGCTGATCATGCAGTAGAACAAACGCATAAAGAAAAACATCATCTGTTTTTACACAATGCTGCATGTGCTCGTTATTACCGTATGCCAAAACCGACACGAGAAAAAATTGATATGTTGTATGCTCCTTGGATAGAGGACAAAAAACAACAAAAAAATAGTGGTGAGATCGTTGGCAATGAAAACATCACCTTTCTCGTCGATCAATGTTTAGCCCCCTATGAACAAAATTTTGAGGTTTGGGCACAGCATGTCGAGGCGGTTTCAGCAATTTGACCAACTATGAAACGTTCAAACGGTTTAATAGTGAAAGAGCTCCGATTCGAGGAGCTCTTTTGATTTTTGAGGTTTTTTATGCTTATTAAAAAAAGTTTGATGCGATATTGGTTACTTGTATTTTGTGGCCTGATTATTGGTGGTGGGTGGTGTTTTTGTTCATCGCCCGGCTTGCTTCTTGTGCTTGATGGACCTTCTTCATCGGGCAAATCGTCGGTTGCTCGTGAGCTAAAAAAAAAGCTGGATTCCTATGGGTTGCATTTTCGTTATGAATCTCTCGATGATTTTAACGAGCGCAAATGGGAAAAAGAACAGCGGAAAAAAAAAGGCAAGAAACCTAAGAAACTTCGAGAGGGGAGTGAGAGCTATCAAGGTGGTTATCTGCGTTCTATAAAAAAATTGGCGGATCAAGGAGAAAATGTTCTTGCCGATACAGTGATTTATGATGAGCAGGATGTTAATGATTATCAATCGATTATTGGGACAGGTGGCAAAACGGTGAGTATTATGGTGTATTGCCCTTTTATTGAGATTCCGCAGCGCGTTGATAAACGCAATCATTGTGGGATTGAGGATGAAGAAAGATCATTGCGGCAAGCGATCAACCAGATCCCGGTGATGTTTGAACTTACTTCATTTCCATCGGCAGGTACAATTGATTCGTTTACAAGGTACGATGTTCAAAAAATTCTTGCTTTGGTTGATGCGGAATTGGAGGAAGAAAATACAATGCGCAATAGGTGTGGCAAATCAATCAAAGATGCTTTGGCTATTTTGCAGCATCTAAAAAATGAACTCATGCCGCATAAAGGCGATCTTATGTATGTGCAGGTGCGTATGCCGCACGATGTCGTTGTTGTTAATGCGGCGGGTGGTGGTGTGATGTCTTGTGCTCAGCGTGTTATTGATGTGTTAAAAGAGCGAAATATTCTTACGGCTTATTGACTGGTTGAGCAAAAAACGAGGACTGGCGTTAAATAATTAACGCTTTGGATGGATCTCGAGCTTTGAGCAGGGATCCTTTTTTTTACGCTTGTTAATTCCAAAAATATAAAAGATTTTTCTCTTTCTTTGGTTAGCCATGTACCATGCGGTAAATCAAATAAACGATCCCTGTAAGCGTCATTAAGGTGTTTCCAGCGATGTTTAACATGACGGCTGTTTTTTTATAATCATCGTCTTGCTTTTGATTTTGCGTTTCTTTAAGTATGGGGCTCAGTTGTTCTTTGAGCGTTTTCAGTATGGAGGAGACTTCGATAAATTCTTGTGGCGTTATAGGATTACGTTTGTAGCCGGGATTTATTTTTTGTGTGGTGATATCGTCTATGAGGGTGATAATTTTTGTGAGAAAATAATGAACATGTTCTGATGCATTGGGCATAGAGGCAAGCATCTCGTATTCTTGAAAGAAATCTTTTATACCATCAAGCCAATATTCTGTTTGCGCATAAAGAGGAATGTTTTTTCCTGATGATTCAGTTAAGAGATGTCGCTTGAGGCTTGAACGTGAGGTTGGTTGTTGACCTACGATATCATCAATGATGGTGGTAATCTTTTGCATGAGTTCAGTTGCTTGTTTACGGGGGCTGTGCATCTTGTGGGTAGTGGCGTAGTCGTGTTGCAATGTTGTAACGCTGGTGAGCCAGCGATGCGTTTGTTGTGTTAAACTGTTTTTTTTCGGAATAGGTTGTGTAGTTTTTGGATTTTTGCCTATGAGAAATCCAGGTGCATCCATGCAGATGAGCATAAGAAAATAAAATATGCATTTTCTTGAAAATGAAGCCATAAGCTCCTCGTTATGCAGGGTGAAGGAGCTTAGAGAGGATGACAGTTAATAAAATAAAGCTCCTTCACCACTATCTCGTTAATCTGATGATAAATAATGAATGGCCATAAAAGTTTCATTTTTAAGTGGTGAGCCGCCAAGTGTTGCGGTTCCTGTATCATCAAATTCTAGTTCATTGATGATATCTTCATTAGTTGCAAAGAGGCGGAAGGTGACTTGGTCTCCCTTTTCAAGGTGCATCACATTATTTAAAAGGATGCTTTTTTGCCATTGCGGCAAAATTTTTCTAAATTCTCGTGCTGCCGATGCAGCAGGTACGCCATTAACGACAACGTCCAGGTGTATCCCGGTTGGTATTTGTGGGGGGGTGTCAACGCTTATATTGATTGTATTAACCCCGCAAGAAACGATGTAATAACCGGTGTGTGGCACGTGATATGTTGTTGGTAGCTGAGTGATGGCATTATTGCGATCATCATCAATGGTATCGAAGGTGATATCGGTGCCAAGAATATAAGCGATATCTGCGATGTGATTTGATGCAGCAACTTTAAGTGTGGTAGCATTTTCAAAGTTGCCCAATGCATAGAGGTTTTGGACGGCGAGGGTTGAGGTTACAATTGTATCGGCAAGGAGGTCTTCAACTTGATCAATGTGTGTAACGCAGAGCTTGATCATTTCAGCATGATTGGCTTCAAGGGAGTTTGAGATCAGTAAATCGGTGAGTAGATTGTCGGTTTCATGTACGTGTGAGCTAATGGTTGAGGTGATAATGTTGTGAGCAGAAAGGAGATCGAGATTGGCAAGCCCTGCGTTTAAGGAGATAGTGGTAACCAAATCAGCAAATAATCCAGCGCATTCAAGCTCTTGTATCGTGGCGGTATCAGCGGTTAACAATTCAGTCATTGCTTGATCTGTCCATAGAATGTGTGTTTTGATATTGTTTGTGTCGATGTTTTGGTTGGTGATGTTGGCAATGACGCCATCGGTAGCTATGAGTGAATTAGTCATAACGAGATCGGTGAGTGTGGTATCCAATTTGGCGTGTTGAGCTGCGATAAACTCTGTATAAATGCAGTCGGAAAGAATGTCTGCGATAACGGCATTATCTGCATTGAGCGAAGTGGTTACAACAAGATCCGCAAGTAAATTTTCAAATTTTCCGTTATGCGCCCACAGTGAATCGGTGAGGGTTACATCGGCAAAGAGCTGTTCCGTTTTGATTTTATCCGTAATTAATTTTTTAATGTGGGCCGCATTGCTTGAGATATATTTACTAGAAACATTTCGAACGTGAAGATCTTTAAGGTGAGAAGGCTTTTTAGCCTTTCCAGTGGTTTCTTTGGTAACGGTTGATGTTTGTTGTGTAGCCCATAATTGAGCGTTGCCGATAGCGAGTGCAACAAAGACAAAACAGAGAACTTTTTTATGGATCATTTCAGACCTCTTGTTTCCGATGTTTCCATGCACAGGAGCGTGTGGTCCTGTGCATGGAAATTTTTGGGGAGAGCAATAAACGGTGAAGGTAGATTTATGCCATTACTTTGTAGCTACAGCAGGTGTTACTTTGCAGCTGTTGCATGGTTTGCTGTGTTTCCACCAGCTGTTGCTGTGGCTATGTTTGCTATGCTTGGAGTGTTTGCTCCAGCTGTGCTTGCTGTGTTTGCTGTGCTTGGAATGTTTGCTCCAGTTGTAGCTGTGCTTGGAGTGTTTGCTCCAGCTGTGTTTGCCATCTTCACATTGAAGGTCGCATGGTTTGCATTCTGGGATGCAAGGTTCTTCTATGCAAATGTGTGGTGGGCAGCATTCTGGAACACATACCTCGTCAGATGACAAGTAGTGGATGGTGAAGTGGCAACGGCCATTTTCGTCTTGTGGTTCTGTGTTAGCAAAGAGGTCAAGCAGGCCAGGATAGACGATAAAGCCTTGCGTTGGGTCTTGAACGTAGACATAGAGGTTAACGGCGACTTTATCGCCAGCCTTTAGATGAGCAAGTGTTGTTATGTTTGATATGTGGGTGACGTTAAATTGCAACATTGGTACGTCTTGGTGGTAGGTTTCTTGTCCATTGATGAAGATATTTGGGTGCATATCTGCTTGGCCGTTGATGACTGCACTATTTCTTAAGTTGGTTGCTGATGCTTGGAAATCAATGATGTAGTAACCATCAACAGGAACGGTGTATTCGGTGTAGCCATTAGCATTGGACATGTTACCATTTGGATCGTCTACAATTGTGTCATACAAGATATTGCTGGTAATTTGATAGCCGATGACAGGAGCGGTTAATGCAGCGTGAGCGCGGAATTTTGAGTGGACCCAATAGTTATTGGTGACATACAGGTCTTTGTCATACAGGTCGCACTTTGCCCAAATTTTGTCAGCGCAAAGTTTATCGGTTGCGATTTCGCAAGCTTTGACCTTTTCTAATTTTGCTTTGTCTGCATACAATTTGTCTGTGTAGACAAGGCATGAGAGCATGTCTTTGATGCGTGCTTTGCTGGCACCAAGGACGTAGGCGCAAGCGCAGCCAGCCCAGAGTTGGTTGATGCGAGCCTTTTCGGCGCAGAGTTGTTCGATGTCTCCCTTGAAGGCCTTCATTTTTTCAAATTTTACGCATTTGGCAAAGAGATCATCAAACTTTGCTTTGTCTGCGCAAATATCATTAAGCTTGAGCGCTTCGGTACAAAGTTTGTTGATTTTTGCTTCATCCGCAAAAAGATTTTTTATTTTGGCATTTTTAACCATCAAATCTTCAATATTAGCATCCTTGGCGAGCAATTCTTTGATCTTTGCTTCTTGAGCGCCAAGTTCTTTGGTATAGACATCATAAGCGCAAAGCTCATAGATTTTGAGACGTTTTTTTGGACAATTCCAATCATCATCCCAGCTGCCACGTGTTGAATCGATAACAAAATTTGTATCAACAGGCGAAGCCTTTTGAGTTTCTGTTGTTTTTGGATTTGAGAAGAAATCTAAAATGCCGCGTGTCAAATCAGCTTCTGCGGATAAACAACCACTGAGAAAAAGACTGAAAACTGAAAATTTGGCTATTGAGAGCATTTTCATGAATAGTATCCTTTCGAAAACAGTAAAAACAATTTTGTCAGAACCATCGACCGAGATCCTCAACCATTTATTTTTTTCTCCTTTCGTTGGTTTTTGGGGGTGATTTTTTCAAACCTACGTGATGTTAAAATTAGCACAGCTGGCGAGTGCTTTCACGGTTTTTTTACCCTCGGTCCCACGAAAAAAAGTGCTCTTTTTCCGCCCCATATTTTAGAATAAAATATGGGGCGAAACTTGGTGGCGCGAGATGTTTTGTCATGAAGTATGAGATCGCATCGGGTAATGTACTCAAAAATAATTGTTGACAAGATGTGGGGAATTGGTATAGGGTCAAAACGTGATGAAATAAAATTTAAACGTGTAGGTGTTGAACATGGTAGCGATGCGATCAATCATTTCCAGATCAATTTTTGCGGCAGAGGCCTTTACTGGCAACTGTTTGTTCAATGCCATCTCTCGTCATACTTCCAATAATCAATCACAGCTCAATAATCAAAATAATAATTGCCAACAACAGCAAAATAATGTTGTGTTAGCTGGGGTTGCCCATGGAGGCATGCCGTAGAGATAAGCAAAGAAAATTGAAACTAAAAGCAAAGCCCCAGCTGAAAAACCAGCTGGGGCTTTTTTAATGTGGTAAAAAAAGCGAAAGGATTGTTTATGAATAATGATGATGATCAAAATCTGTGTGGGAAATTGATGAAGAATAAGATGGATCAAGACGCAAGTTTTCAAGTGGCCGAAGTGCTTTGAAATGTATGTTTTTTATTAGAATAATATTGCCCTATTTGTCATCCTTGGGCTTGTCCCGAGGATCCATTCTGGTAATAAGTTATTAAGCACTTTTTAACAGAAATTGCTTTTTAATTTTTGAATCAATCAAAGAAAAGATAGATCCTCGAGGCAAGCTCAAGGATGACAAATGGAGCATTATTGTATTGAAAAAAAATAATTTTATACATTGGCTTCAATGCTTCGGACAGTTCGAGACTATGATCCGCGGCCAGGATCCATCCTAATATTTAAAAAATGTTTAAATTGCTGATTCACGGATAAGCAAAAGGATTACTTATGTTCACTTGTTCAAAAGAAGTAAAAAAAGAAATCGGTAGTGGGTGTGTCGCGTTCGATCTTAAAGAAACTGATCGTGCGATTCATTTTATCAAACGAACATTCCAAGATCTGTTGGCGCATGAATTAAACCTAACGCGCGTGACCGCGCCATTATTTGTTAAGGCCGGCACAGGTATTAACGATGATCTCAACGGTATCGAGCGGCCGGTATCCTTTGGTGTTAAGGCCGATGGAGATGCCAAGGCAGTGATTGTTCACTCGCTGGCAAAATGGAAACGCATGGCCCTGGCGCGTTATGGTATGATGCCTGGCGAGGGTGTTTATACCGATATGAATGCCATTCGAGCTGATGAAGAACTTGATGCGATTCATTCTTTGTATGTTGATCAATGGGATTGGGAACGGGTGATGACGGCAGAAGAGCGCTCGCTCGATTATCTTAAAACGATTGTTAAGAAGATCTATAAGGTGATCCATGAAACAGAGTTGGCCGTTGAAAAAAAATATCCAACGATTGTTGCGCAGCTACCGGCGGAGATAACGTTTGTGCATACGGAAGAGCTTGAGGCGTTGTATCCATCCCTGACAGCCAAGGAGCGCGAGCATGAGATTTGCAAAAGACATGGTGCGGTCTTTTTGATTGGCATTGGTGGTGATCTCAAGGATGGCAAGCCGCACGATGGGCGTGCGTCTGATTATGATGATTGGTCAACGCCAACCGCAGGTGGCTTCAAGGGCCTCAATGGGGACATTTTGGTATGGAATCCTGTTTTGAAAACATCATATGAATTATCATCCATGGGTATTCGCGTTGATAAAGCAGCTCTTGAGCGGCAGCTTGCATTGCGCGGTCACGAAGAGCGCAAAGCATTGTTGTTTCATAGCTTGCTCTTGAGTGATGCATTGCCATTATCAATTGGCGGCGGCATTGGGCAATCGCGATTGTGTATGTACTACCTGCGTAAAGAACATATAGGGCAAGTGCAAGCGAGTATATGGCCTGATGAGATCGTGAAGGATTGCAAGACGCGTGGC
>CAZBUZ010000055.1:0-8170 GCA_964495205.1 uncultured Pseudomonadota bacterium
CAACGAAGGGTGATGAACGTCTTATGGTGGAATGTAAGTTTCACAATAGGCCTGGTGAGCGGTGTGCAATTCAAACGGCTTTATATGTTAAAGCCCGGTATGATGATGTTAAGGAAGCCTGCGAGAAAGATTCTTCGTGTAATCCAAAGTATTCTGATTGTTGGTTGGTGACGAATACCAAATTTACCTCAGTTGCTGCTGATTATGGCGTATGTGTAGGCATGTTTATGTTTGGTTGGGCGCATCCTAGGGGAAATGGATTAGAGCATTTTATTGATACGCATGCCCTTTATCCTATAACGTGTTTATCAGCACTGAGTCAGAAGCTGGCTAAAAAACTTTTCCATGAAGGCATTATTTTTTGTCACGACCTGATGGACAAAGAATCATTATTGCAGCGGTTTGGGCTGAAGGAAGCTAAGGCTCAACAGATTGTTAAGGAATGCAGAGAAATTTGTCAGCATGAGGGGCATCAGGGAAAAAATCAGGAGAGCTGAGATGAAAGCGGAGTTAAAAAAGAATGGGGGAGCGCTAGAAGAAGTTAACTGGTGGATCTTTGGCGTTGATGAAGTAGTTGATAAACTTGGCACCGATAAAAATCGTGGTTTATCGGCGCAAGAAGCGGCAAAACGTCTTGATCGCTATGGTGAAAATCAATTGCAAGAGCGTAAAAAGGTTTCAGCCTTAAGGCTTTTTTTACATCAGTTCTCGAGTTTAATTGTATGGATTTTGATTGGAGCTTTAGTCATTTCCGGGTTCCTTGGTGAATGGGTTGATGCTTCGGCCATCGGGGTAATTGTTATTTTGAATGCCCTTATCGGTTTTTATCAGGAATATCGCGCAGAGCGTTCGCTTGAGGCCTTGAAAAAAATGACAAAACCATTATCGCGTGTTGTGCGCGATGAGAGTCTTCAGACCGTAGCATCACGAGTGTTGGTGCCAGGCGATCTCGTGGTTTTGGAAGAAGGTGATATTGTTCCGGCTGATGGGCGCATTATTCAGGCTGTTCAATTGTCTATGCAAGAGGCATCGCTGACGGGTGAATCTACTGCTGTTGATAAACAGGTTGAGGCGATACAAAAAGAAAATGTAGCGCTTGGTGACAGAAAAAATATGGCTTTCATGGGAACGATTGTTGCTCGAGGGAAGGGGCGGATGATTGTTGCTGCGACTGGTATGGATACTGAATTTGGCAAGATTGCATCAAGTCTTGCCGAAGAAGATGAACCAACACCTTTACAGCGTCAGCTTGATACGGTTGGATATCAATTGGTTATTGCCTGTTTAGGTGTGGTTGGCATTGTTTTTTTTCTTGGTGTTTTGCGTGGGCATTCTTATCTCTCCATGCTCATTTCTTCATTGAGCCTTGCCGTAGCGGCCATTCCAGAGGGGTTGCCGGCTGTTGTGACTGTAGCTTTGGCTATTGGGGTGCGTCGCATGGCGCAAAAAAATGCAATTGTACGGAGACTTTTATCTGTTGAGACCTTGGGAAGTACATCAATTATTTGCACCGATAAAACGGGAACGCTTACCAAAAATGAGATGACAGTCCAAAAAGTATGGGTCGATAATAAAATTTTTGATGTTACCGGTATTGGTTACGATCCCGAGGGACAGATTTTATACGAGCAACAATCTATCCAGGTGCAGGATAATCAGGATTTATCATTGGCGCTTAAGGTTGGCGTTTTGTGTAATGGGGCCCATATAAATAAAGTAGATGACAAGTGGAGCATTATCGGAGATCCAACAGAAGGTTCGTTGCTTGTTCTTGCTAAAAAAGCTGGATTTGAAAAGAAAGATTTGGAGAAAGAATATCCATTGGAGGCAGAGATTCCTTTTAATTCCGAACGTAAACGCATGAGCATGGTGCGTTACGGTTCACAGGGAAGAGTATTGTTCGTAAAGGGGGCGGCAGATGTTATTGTTGATCTTTCATCACGTATTCTTATTGATGGACAATCGATGGAATTGACAGAAGAACATAAAAAAAACATACAGCAGGTGATTGATGATTTGGCTAGTAAAGCATTACGCATTCTTGCCGTTGCGTATCGTGACCTTACTGATGAACCTGTGGATGAGTCAATAGAACAGAATTTGATTTTTGTTGGTCTTGTTGCCATGATTGATCCGCCGCGAGAAGAAGCAAAAAAAGCGATCGAGAAATGTAGGCAGGCTGGTATTCGTACCATCATGATCACAGGCGATCATAAAGAAACAGCGCGAGCGATAGGCAAAGAGTTGGGCTTGATAAACAACCATGAGCGCGCTATAACAGGCGTAGAGCTGGATGGCTTGTCTGATGAAGAGCTCAAAAGAAGTTTACATGAAATTGGTATTTATGCCCGTACTTCAGCAGATCATAAGATGCGTATTGTTAAGGCTTGGCAAGCACAAGGGAATATTGTTGCGGTGACCGGTGATGGGGTGAATGATGCGCCTGCGATCAAAGCGGCTGATATTGGTGTTGCCATGGGGATCACGGGAACAGAAGTGAGCAAGGAAGCCGCGGATATGGTGATAACCGATGATAATTTTGCTTCGATTGTGAACGCTGTTGAGGAGGGGCGAGGTATTTATGAAAATATTGTTAAATTTGTTAAGTATCTTTTATCGGCAAATTTAGCGGAACTTTTGGTTATTTTTATAGGGACATTGTTTGCTTTTAAGGATGCAACGGGAGCTCCTTATGTTTCATTACTGCCTATTCAATTACTCTGGCTTAATTTAGTTACCGATGGATTACCTGCAATTGCATTGGCTATGGATCCTATAGATCCAAGAGCGATGGACCAAAAGCCACGTCGCTCAGATACCAAAATTATTTCTTCTCTTTTTATCCTGGATGTTGTTATTTTGGGTGTTCTTCTTGCTGCTGGTGTTTTAGTTGCTTGTCATGTTGGCTTGCGCATAAGTGGAGCGCTTGGTCATACAATGACATTGACGAGTTTTGTCGTTTTAGAGCTTGTGCGGGTGCAGATGGTGCGTGCTCGCTACAATATTAGTTTGTTTTCAAATCCTTTAATGATTTTGGCTCTTTTAAGCTCGCTTGGTTTGCAGTTATGCATCGTCTATACACCATTTTTCCAAGAAATTTTTCATATGGTTCCTTTGGGTTTTTTTGATTGGTCCGTAATTTTGGGCATAGCTATTGTTGTTTGGGTTGTGGGAACCTTGATTGAGCGATTCTTTTTAACAGATAATAGGCAAGGAGAGGCGTGATGTACTCGCGGCGTGAATCTGAGTATTGGCGTTTTTTGAAAAGTCTTTTCCGAACTGTTGTTAAATTGCTTTGGGGGATGTGGAAGTTGACACGGCTTCCGCAACCAAGCATTACTATTTTTGGGAGTGCGCGCGTCCATCCTTCGAGTCATATTTGCAAGCAGGCACGTCAACTTTCTAAGCTTTTGGCTCGCGAGGGTTTTTCGATTATTACGGGTGGTGGTCCAGGTATTATGAACGCAGCTAATCAAGGAGCGATAGATCATCTTAAAGAAGAACACTTAGAATCGTTTTTAGAGGGGAAAGAGGTTATAACAGCAGGAATAGGCTTGATTCGTCTTATGAAAGAGCGTGAAAATTTTTTTGTTCAAGAACACATTGAGATGGAACATTTTTTTGCGCGCAAGTGGTTGCTTGTCCGTTATTCGGTAGGCTTTGTGGTCTTTCCCGGTGGTTTTGGCACCATGGATGAGCTTTTCGAAATTATTACGCTCGTGTAATGTAATCGCATGGCACGCGTTCCCATTATTCTCATGGGTAAGGAATACTGGGCGCCTTTTTTTGAATGGATAAAAAATTACATGCTTCAAGAGCGCTTTATCAGTCGTGATGAAATGGATATCGTTATTATAACCGATGATGTTGCACAAGCGGCTTCTATTATTGTCAAAGAATGCAAGGGGGCTCAACAATCAAAATTTCGTAATGAAGAAATTGTGCATGAATAAAACAGATAAGAGGTGGTTATGGATATGCATACTCAAAAGAAAGGTGGTGCATCAGCCTATCGTAATATGTTGGCACATCATCGAGCCATGTTGAGGGACTTGGGCATTCGTTTTTTAGTAAGCATTGTGCTTACTCTTCCAATTTTATTTCTTTCACCCATCGTGCAACCAATGCTTGGGGTTAAATTTCATTTTTATGGAAGAAATATAATAATTTTAGTGATTTCAACAATCATTTTTTTATATGGGGGTATGCCTTTTTTGCGGGGCATGAAAAACGAATTGCAGCGGATGATGCCCGGGATGATGACACTGATCGGCTTTGCAATTATCTGCGCATATGGCTATAGCGCTGCCGTTGTATTCGGGCTTTCTGGTAAACCATTTTTTGCCGAATTGGCAACGCTTATCGATATTATGCTGGTGGGGCATTGGTTGGAGATGCGGTCGATTATTGGCACGTCAAAGGCGTTGGAGCGCTTGGCGCTTTTGTTGCCTTTAGTTGCGCATAAGAAATTACCCAATGGCGAGATTGTTGATGTTGATATTGCAGAGCTAAAGGTGGGGGACGTTGTTGTCGTGCGTCCCGGAGAAAACATCACCGCGGATGGTGTGGTTATCGATGGAGAATCTGAAGTCAATGAGGCGGCGCTTACCGGCGAAAGCAAACCGGTTTACAAAGAGGTTGACTCGTCTGTTCTTGCTGGTGCAATTAATGGGAACGGTGCGTTAACGATTGAGGTTAAAAAGAGCAAGTCTGAAACCTATCTTGCTCGTGTTATTGATCTTGTTTCTAATGTCATGGAAAGCAAATCTCATGCTCAAAATTTGGCAGATCGAGCGGCATTTGTTTTGACGCTTGTGGCTGGCGGCGCTGGTTTGATAACATTTATTGCTTGGTTTGTTTATCAAGGTGGCCTTTCTGTGGCTATTACGCGCAGCGTCACTGTTATGATTTCAACCTGTCCTCATGCTCTTGGATTAGCGATTCCCCTTGTGCTTACCGTTATGACATCATTGTGCGCTAAAAATGGTATTTTAATAAGAAACAGAACCGCATTTGAAAAAGCTCGTAAGGTTGATCTTATTGTGTTTGATAAAACCGGTACGCTGACCAAGGGGCTTTTTGCTGTTACGGATGTTGTTGTTTTAGGCCAATGGCAAGATGATGAGCTGTTGGCGCGCGCGGCATCAATTGAAGAGTACGCTAAACATAGCTTGGCTGATGCTATTATCGCTAAGGCACGTGAGAAAAATTTATCGTTTTCTCAGGTTGATAAAAGTAAACTGTATCCCGGGAAAGGGACGAGTGGGGTTATTGGGGAACTAGAGATTTTTATTGGTAATGTTCATCTGGTTTCTATGATAGCCTTTGCATCAGATCAAGCTCAAGATTCGATTTCTCGAGCTGAACAAGCAGCAAAAAAATTAGTGGAAGAAGGCAAGACCGCTGTTTTCGTGGCAACGAAAAATGGTGTTGAGGGGATAATTGCCCTGGCTGATGCAGTTCGTGATGATGCATTGGAAGCTTGTTTGGTGCTTAAAAAAATGGGCATACAGATTGCTATGATTACTGGTGATAATAAAGTGACTGCGCAGGCGGTTGCAAAAAAGCTTGATATAGAAAGCGTTTTAGCTGAGATGCTTCCAATTCAAAAAGCTGAAAAAATCCAGGAGCTGAAAAAAAAGGGCTTTGTTGTTGCAATGGTTGGCGATGGTATTAATGATGCGCCTGCAATTGCTGCCGCTGATGTTGGTATGGCGATTGGGACAGGAACCGATGTTGCGGTGGAGACTGCTGATGTTATTCTGGTGAAAAGCGATACGATGCACGTGGTTGATGTTATCAAGTTATCACAGCTTGCATACCGGAAAATGATACAGAATATTTTTTGGGCGAGTGGCTATAATATTTTTGTGATTCCATTGGCTGCCGGAGCTTTTATCCGCTGGGGGGTTACTATGCCTCCATCCGTTGGTGCATTGATCATGTCGTTAAGTGCTGTTATTGTTGTTGTGAATGCACGCTTGATTTCGTATAAAAAAATGAAGTCTGCTTCTTTATCTGAAAAGGAACGTGGCGTAGCTGTAGATAAAAAAAATAACCATCAATAAAAGTAAAAGGCTTCCTTCTATAATGTTTATTTTTCTACGCAGAATAATCCCTGATCCTAAGATCACTACCGCGGCATAGAAAAACGGAGCAATCCACTTTATGTGGTGGAGTGGGATTGGGGTAGGCGAACTGAGGGCTAGTATGCCAAGAACAAGCGCTCCTTGTGCCAAAACCGAACCGAATGAATTGCCAATTGCAAGGGCGTAATCTTTTTTTTTCACGGCGACCATGCTCAATGTTATTTCTGGAAGCGATGTTCCAATCGCTAAAATGGTGGCTCCGATGATCTCGGGAGCGATTCCTATGATTTTGGTGAGCTTAAGCACAGAAAAAACACACATTTTACTTGCAAGCAAAACTAGCGCTAAACTAAAAACCAATTTTGAAAAAAGGAAGAAATTGTTTTTCTTCGGTGGTTCTTCTGTCGTTGTCTCATAGGCCCCCTTGATCATTTTGGGGAGCAGCTCTCCTTTCTTTTGTGATTCCCAGAGATACCAGCAACTTCCTAAGTACGTTGTTATAAAGAAAATACCGTGGAATTTATTTAATGATTTTGCTAAAAAGATGAAGCTCATGAGCGCAACATTAAGGCCGAGGATGAGTAGCGTGTTGAGATAATCTTTTTTTGCTATGTAGATGGTTTTTACCAGAACAATAGGCAAGCCGAGAACCAGCGCGATGTCTAAAAAATTAGAACCTATGATATCGCTTACCGACAATGAAGGGATGTTGTTCCATAATGCTTGAATGGCTATCGCAAGTTCTGGAATCCCGGTAGAGAAGGCGAGCAGGACAAAACCAAGAAAAAATGTATCGAGTTTGTAAAGAGCTGAAAGCTTTTGCGTATAGGTGACGGTTGCTTCTCCGGCTTTCCATAAAAAAATAAGGCCGCTTGCGAGCAAAAGGACAAGGGTAATAAGTTCCATAAGAATACTCCTTTTGAGGGGGGAAATGGGGGAATGGTGATTTTGTTCAATAAATACACGGTATCGAAACGGTTATTCAAAATAGGAGTGAGATATAACTGTATGCGAGAAATGTACCTGATAATAAAAGCAATAATGCTCCTTCTAAAAGATTTATTTTTTTTCGAACGATGATCCCAAAGCCTACGATAATAATGGCTGCATAAAAAAATGGAGTAATCCACTTTATGTGCATTAATTGGATGGGCGTTCCTGAAAAAAGCGCGAGTATGCCTAAAATCAGTGTGCCTTGTTCGAGTACCGATCCTAATGAATTGCCAATGGCGAGGGCATAATCTTTTCTGCGTACTGCTATTATGCTGAGCGTTATTTCTGGTAATGATGTCCCAATGGCGATGATGGTAGCGCCAACCAGTTCAAAAGTGAGTGGCGTTGCTTTGACAAGCGTGATTGCTGAAAAAACACAGAGTTTGCTTGCAAGTAAAACACCGACAAGACTAAGAAATAAAGACAAAAATACTAAGGTTTTGGTCTTTTTATCAATAGGTTCAGCTACGATTTCGTGTACGCCTTCCACCATTTCGGTTATTAATCCTTGTTTTTTTTGTGATTTCCATAGGTACCAACAGCTGCCTAAATAAATAAGGATAAAAAAGAGACCATGGAGCCAGGTGAGTGTTTTTGCTAAAAAGATGAAACTCATGATGATGGTATTGAGGCCTAGCATAAAAATAGTGTTGATGTAATCCTTGTTATCGATGTAAATTGTGTTTATTGCTACGGTTGGCAAGCCAAGCACAAGTGCAATATCAAAAAAATTTGAGCCAATAATGTCTCCAACTGATAGTGTTGGCGTTTTGCTCCATAGGGACTGTATTGCAATTGAAAGTTCTGGAAGCCCTGTAGATACGGCAAGTAAAACAAAGCCGAGAAAAAAAGTATTGAGTTGATACATGGCTGATATTTTTTGTGTGTAATTGATTGTTTTTTCTCCTGTCCACCACAAAAAAACAAGCCCAATTAAAAGTAACAAAGCATAAAAAATAAGCGCCATAAAACATCTCCAACACGAGAATTGTGAAAAATTATCTTACAAATTATTATTATTAAGTATTGTTGTACTTTTTTACAAGAATTGTGGAAATTGATACTCGATAATAATAATTGGTATTGTT
>CAZBUZ010000056.1:0-8158 GCA_964495205.1 uncultured Pseudomonadota bacterium
TTTTCTTCTGCCATCTTTTTCCCTGATTAAATCTTCACCTTTATCATCATTCTTATGATTACTTAAAAATTCAAGCCTGCTTCTCGCAAGCCATCAGCCAATGCCTTAACGCGGCCATGATACAAATAA
Organism: uncultured Pseudomonadota bacterium; assembly: GCA_964495205.1. Lineage (GTDB taxonomy): Bacteria > Babelota > Babeliae > Babelales > RVW-14 > GWF2-38-10. The sequence goes on from CAZBUZ010000056.1 coordinate 130, forward strand.
GGACCACGATCAAAAAAGACATCTTTGACTGATTTATCTAACGCTAACTTACCAAGCTGTAGGCCAACCTGACGAGCAGATGCCTTTTTATCTCCAGCAGCATCTTTCAAATTAAGCGTCGAAAAACTAACAAGCGTTGCATGTTTGCTGTCATCGATAATTTGAGCATAAATATGCTTATCACTTCTAAAAACAGAAACGCGCGGCTTAACACCTCTACTCAATTGAGCATTGCGCACTCGATGAATTCTTCGTTGGAGGCGTCTTTTGATTTTTTTTAGCAAACTCACTGTACGACCTTTCTAAACTTTATAATCTAATTATCCTGCCGACTTTGTCTTACCAGCCTTGCGAATAATAACTTCGCCTTCTTTTATAATGCCAGTTCCTTTGTACGGTTCAGGCGGTCTAAAAGATCTCACAGTATCAACCACTCTACCAAGCAAAAACTTATCTGCTGATTTAAAAACAAGATTTTGACCTGTTTTATCTATATCAACCGTAACAGCTTCAGGCAAATCATAATCAATTTTATGCGTATAGCCAAGTGTAAACGTCATTTTTTTGCCTGCAAGTTGGGCTTTAAATCCAAGACCTACAATCGTAACTTTTTGTTCAAAGCCTTTTTCCACACCCTTAACTTCATTTGCCAACAAAGCTCTATGAAGCCCCCAAAGCGTATTGGTTTCTCGATCATTTTTGTGGGCCTTCAATTGCACAACTTTGTCTCGAATTTCCGCAGAAATTTCAGCTGGCAGCTCATGAACAAAGTTTGCTTTGGAACCACTTATCGTTATCGTGTTGCCTTTAATCTCAATCTTAGCAGTTTTAAATGGAATCGGCTTTCTTCCAATTTTTGACATATTCTTAAATCCTTACCAAATGTGACAAAGAATTTCTCCGCCAACCCCTAATCGTTTAGCCTGTTGATCAGTAACCACTCCTGCACTTGTTGTCAAGACAGAAATGCCTAATCCGCCAACCACTGGTGTTAACTGACGTACATTTTCATAGTGTCGCCGACCAGGCGTACTAACACGCGTTATTTCATGAATAGCGCTTTCTCCGTTGACATACTTTAAAAACACCGTCAACGTTGTTTTTGCCCCTTCTTGATCGGTTTTATAATCTTTAATATAACCTTCTTCTTTCAAAACCCTGGCAATCTCAACTTTCAATCGAGAGCTTGGAACAGCAACTGAACGCTTTTCAACTAAAATTCCATTGCGCAGAGCTGTTAAAAAATTACCAATCGTATCTACTGACATTGTTCAAACTCCACATTTTACCAACTGGCTTTTTTAACACCAGGTAACAAACCTTCTAATGCATACTTTCTAAAACACAATCGACACATTAAAAACAATCGAATAAACCCTCGAGGGCGGCCGCATATGCGACAACGATTGCGTGCTCTTGTCGAAAATTTAGGAGCTCTTTTTGATTTTTCAATGAGCGCTTTTCTTGCCATAAAACACCTTTATAACGCCTATTTCTTTTGAAATGGCATATTAAATTTCTTCAACAACTCATAGGCATGTTCATCATTCTTGGTTGTTGTATGAATCGTTATATTTAACCCCCGGCTCTTATCAACTTTATCATAATCGAGCTCTGGGAAAACCATCCAATCTTTAATGCCTAAATTATAATTACCATCGCCATCAAATTTTGTAGCAACCCCTTGAAAATCGCGAACCGCAGGAAATACCACATTGATCAATTTGTCTAAAAAGTGATACATGCGATTCTTGCGCAAGGTAACCTTAACACCAATAGGCATTCCTTTGCGTAACTTAAAACTAGCAATAGAAACTTTAGCGACAGTTTTAACAGCCATTTGGCCTGTTATTTGCTCAACAATTTCTTTTACTTGATTCAAGACCTTACTATCACTTACAGCTTCTTTTACGCCGATGTTGATAACAATTTTGCTTAACGCAGGGATCTGCATCACATTGTCAAGTTTAAGTTCTTGAAAAAGAGCTGCACGCATTTGCGTCTTATACTGTTCTTCTAATCGTGACTTTATCATGGCAACTTACCTACCTGCGTTTAAAATGCTTCTTTACAACGATGACAGATTCTTGTTTTGTTTTCGTCTTCCAAAAACTTCACTTGAACACGACATGGCCTTTTGCAAGAAGGACATACGGGCATAACCCTACACAAAGGGATATAGCTTTCTTCCTTAACAAGACCGCTTTTTTCGCCTGCTCGTCGCGCCTTAACATGTCGCGTTATTATCCCTACATCCTTTACCAACACAAGATCCTTTTTAGGATCTACTGAAATTACTGATCCCTGTTTTCCCTTATCCTTACCAGACAAGACAAGAACGGTATCATTTTTCTTTACACGACTTAACATAATTTATTCAACCTCTGCTTACAAAACCTCTGGTGCCAAAGATATAATTTTTGAATATCCAGCAGTTCTTAATTCGCGTGCCACAGGACCAAATATACGAGTTCCAACAGGTTGTTTTTCTTTATCGATAATGACAGCCGCATTATCGTCAAACCTGATATAACTTCCATCAGCCCGTCGACATTCTTTTCTTGTTCTTACAATAACTGCATCAAGAACATCGCTCTTTTTTACCGTGCCGCCTGGGATCGCTTTTTTTACAGCAACTTTTACAACATCCCCCAAATAAGCATATCGCTTCCTGGTGCTACCGGTCACACGGATAATTTGCAATTTTTTTGCGCCAGAATTATCGGCAACCTCAAGCATCGTACGTTCTGCTATCATCGCACTTACCCTTCTTAATGTTTTTCTAGAACACGGACTAAAGCCATATGCTTAGTTTTTGAAAGCGGTCTTGATTCTTTAATCTCAACCCAATCACCAACTTTTGCCGTATTATTCTCATCATGAACATGATATTTTTTGTGTAGTCGTACTACTTTGCCAAACAAAGGATGTCGCATTGCTCGTGAAACCTTGACGACAACGGTTTTATCCATCTTGTCAGAAATAACTTCACCAACCAATATGTGCGCTTCCTTTTTTTGCAAAGTTCCTTTTGTCACTTCTGCCATTGTTTACCTCAAGGCCTTTTGAACTTTTTTGTTTCCAACTTCTTTTGAGCCAACGCTCTCTTGCTGCTTTAAAAAGGTAAGAGCTCTTGCTATCTGAACCTTCAACTTCCCAAACTGAGAAACATCTTTTACTTGTCCCGTAATTTTGCTGAGGTTCAAATTAAATAACTCTTTTCTTAACGATTCAACTTCTTGCTTTAACATTGCTGCATCTAGTTTTCTAAGATCTTTTTTTTCTGCCATGGTTCACCTTTTCGTCAATTTTTATTGACCTTCTGCTGCCAAAAGATCTTCTTTAGACACAAAACGTGTCTTCATAGGAAGTTTGTACGCAGCCGCTTTTAAAATATTTTTTGCTTCTTCTTTGGTAACACCACCACCAACTTCCATAACAACTCTATCACGTTTTATTACGGCTACCCACAGCTCAGGACTTCCCTTACCTTTACCCATTCGAGTTTCGGCTGGCTTTTTAGAAACTGGCTTATCAGGAAACATCCGTAAATACAATGCCCCAACTTTTTTCACTCGCTTGCTTGCAGTAACACGAGCCGATTCAATTTGACGAGCAGATACCCACGCAGGCTCTACCGCAACCAACCCAAAATCACCAAAAGCAAGGGTGCGAGCCCCTTTGGATCGACCTGTCATTCGACCCCTTTGCATTTTTCTAAATTTTGTTTTTTTCGGCATTAACATAGCGTTATTCCTTTAATCTTGTTGTTTAGTATTCACCTCTGCAGATCCACACTTTGACGCCAACGACGCCATACGTTGTGATGGCTTCTGCCTGTGCATAATCAACATTACAACGCAATGTATGCAAAGGAATAGAACCAAGTCTCAACCACTCGGTACGAGCAATTTCTGCACCACCAATGCGGCCAGCAATACAAATCTTAATTCCTTTGGCGCCAGCTTTTAAAGCCGCAAAACCAGCTTTTTTCATCAAGCGCTTATAACTCACACGCTTTTCTAATTGCTCAGCAATGCTTTTTGCAACAAGTTGAGAATTCACTTCCTGAACTTTAATTTCTTGAACGGAAATTTCTACGTTCTTTTTCAGTTTTTGATAAAGCTCTTGTTTGATTTGATCAATGCCTTGCCCTTTTTTTCCAATGATGGAGCCAGGGCGGGCTGAATGAATAATAAGACGAATATTATCAACAGCCTTTTCAATAACTACTTTTGCTGTATCAGCATCATTGAGCTTATGCTTAAGATACTTCCGTATCTCAAAATCTTCCAAAAAATCTTGTCCATAAGATTTTTTGGCAAACCAATGCGCACTCCAGTCTTCAAAAACACCTAATCTAAACCCTAATGGGTGTACTTTCTGTCCCACAGAACACCTCTAATACTATTCAATTCCACATTACCATTTTTTATCTAAAACTATCTCAATGTGACTCAAACGCTTACGTTGCACATTTGCGCGTCCCATTGCACCCGGCTTAAAATATTTAATAATAGGCCCTTGGTCAATCTTTATTTCTTTAATAAAAAGTTTTTCCATTGAGTCTATTTCTGGATGCAAATTGCGCGCATTTGAATACGCCGAATAAAGCGTCTTTACCAAAGGATCAACACGCTTTACCGAACATGTTTTCAACCAGGCGTATGCCCGTTCAACCGTATTGCCACGAATCACATCAGCAAACGGACGCAATTTGTAGGGCGAAACACGTATAAATTTACTTACTGCTTTGGATAGCATAATCACAACCTTACTTATCAAATAACATTTATCCTAAAATCGTAGCTTATTTTGCTTCTTTACCTTCTTTGCGCTGTCCGCTATGCATCCTAAACGTTCTTGTAGGTGCAAATTCACCAAGCGTATGCCCGACCATGTTTTCTGTTAAAAAAACAGATACAAACTTTCTTCCATCATGCACAGCAAGTGTCAATCCAACCATTTCAGGAACAACCATGCTTGCACGTTTGTATGTTTTGATAACTTCTCGTTTACCCGATGTTTTTACTTTTTGAATCTTTTCAAGTAACGAAGCTTCTACGTAAGGACCTTTACTAACCGAACGTGCCATATTTTTTATCCTTATATGTTTTACTTTCTACGCTTCAAAATAGCAGTGCTCTTACGTTTTCTCGTTCGCACGCCTTTACAGCTTTTACCCCATGGGCTTACTGGATGCGATCCTGATTTAGAACGACCTTCACCACCACCGTGTGGGTGATCAATAGGGTTCATCGCCATACCACGAACAGTTGGACGAATGCCTAAATGTCGTCGACGGCCAGCTTTACCTAATATCATGTTACGGAAATCAGCATTCGATAAAACACCTACCGTTGCCCAACCATCTAAACAGACTGTTCGCAATTCACCGGATGGCATTTTCAGAATGGCACGATCACCATCTTTACCAACAAGTTGAATTGAACACCCAGCGCTTCGAGCCAACTTGCCACCTTGCCCCGGAACAAGCTCAACATTGTGAATAAAAAAACCAATAGGAATACTACGCATTGGCATGCTGCAACCAATATTTGCTTCTGCCTTTTCGCTTGCCAATATTTCTGCGCCAACCTTTAAGCCTTCAGGTTTCAATAAATACCCTTTTGCACCGTTTCTGTAATGAATCAATGCAATAGGAAGATTTCTATTGGGATCATATTCAAATGCGGCTACCACGCCAGGAACATCACGAACCACTCGCCTAAAGTCAACCATGCGGTAAGCTTTTTTTGCACCACCACCACGATGTCGACACGTGATACGGCCATAAGCATTACGGCCACCAGACTTATGCAGCGGCGCAACTAAAGACTTTTCAGGAGATTTCTTGGTAAGCTCTTTGTCCGCAACAAATTGCTGCGTACGTAGAGAAGGATTTCGAGGTTTTCTTGTTACAATAGCCATATCAAGTTCCTTCTTTTTCTGTTTCAACAGGACCTTCTGCACCCATTGTTTCTAACATTCCAGGAATGTCTATCTTGTAACCTTTTTTTAATGTCACAATGGCTTTTTTAAGATCTGGTGTTGTAAACTCTCTACGAGCAAATGTCTTTACCTTCCCTGAAACATTCATAACGCAAACATTTGCAACTTTTACGTTCCAAATTTTTTCAATTGCGTTTTTAATGGTTACCTTATTTGCCAGCTTATGAACCTCAAAAGTTATCTTGCCAAGCTTCTTATAAAGCTCAATGCTTTTGCTGGTTATCACAGGCCTTTTAATAATATCATAACTGTTCAGTTCCATTGCAAAATCATCTCTTTAAAATGTTCAATATCTTTTTTCATAAAGACCCAACAATCACCATTGCTCAAATCAAACGCATTTGGTTGATCAAACGTCAAAATATTAACGTTTGGCAGATTTCTAAAAGCTGCAAAATTTGCCATATCACCAAATGGAAGGAATAAAACAATCTTTCGATTGTCAAGTCCCATACCCTTAAGCGCCTGATAAGCGGCTTTTGTTTTTGGCCCCTGTTCATTAACGCCAAAGTCCAAACAGTGTATGGCGCTTTTTTCTAACAAACGAGAAATCACGTTGTTAAAAACCAAGGTACGTTGCTTTTCATTTATCGATAACTTCCTTACACGCGCCTGAGGACCAAAGATGACACCACCTTTTCTCCACAACGGCGATCGTAACGAACTTACACGAGCACGCCCTGTACCTTTTTGTCGCCAAGGTTTTTTATTGGCAAATGACACTTCACCACGCGTTTTACAAGAAACAGTTCCTTGACGCCAGTTTTGAAGTAACACTCTTATTGCTCGCGCAAAAGTAACTGGACTTGTTTCTTTTTTATTAAAATCCAAACCAAGAGGCATTGACCCTTGTGCTTTTCCTTGTGTATCATACATCTGTATTGTTATCATGCCTTATACCCCCAGCTTTCTAATGATTACTAAGGAGTCTTTTTTTCCAGGCAAAGCACCTTTAATAAACATGCATCCAGTCTCTTTATCAATTTTTACAATATCAAGACCTTCAACAGTTACTTGAGCAGCACCCATGTGCCCAGGAAACTTCTTCCCCTTCATAACCTCACCCTGCGTACGCAAGAAACCACTCGAACCAGGTATTCGGTGAAACTTAGAACCGTGAGTCTTTGGACCACCGCCAAATCCCCAGCGTCTTACTACACCTTGAAAACCAAATCCGCGTGACGTACCTGTCACCGAAACAACTTCACCTTCTTGTAATACAACATCGTCGAGGGTAACTTTTTGTCCCACAGTAAATGAATGCTTCAAATCAATTTGCTTTACTTCTTTAATGTGCAAGAAATAAACGCTTTTCTTTTTAAGCCACTCAGGAGAAAAAGTAACTCCCTGATAACGCTTGCGTGGTAAACCTACCTGCAAGGCGCTATAGCCATCTCTCTCTGGCGTTTTCACTTGTGTCACATACCATGTGCCCACATCAACGACGGTAACCGGAACAACTTTGCCTTCTGCATTAAATAATTGCGTCATTCCAAGTTTTTTACCTAGGACACCACTTAACATAGCAGCCTCATTTTTCCTGTAACATTACTTAATCTCAACATCAACACCAGCCGAAATGTTCAACTTCATTAAAGCATCCATTGTCTGCTCTGACGGCGCAAGAATATCCAAAATGCGCTTATGCGTTGTCAATTCAAACTGCTCACGAGATTTCTTATCAATATGAGGAGATCTCAACACAGTATAAATTCTTTTCTTATTAGGAAAAGGAACGGGTCCCAATACTTGAGACCCGGTTCTTTTGACCGTCAAGACAATTTGCTTAATCGCGTTATCCAAAAGCTGATGATCGTAGGATTTTAACGTTAAACGTATCTTATGTTTTTTCATTTTCGCTACAATCTCGTCTTAATTACTCGATAATTTCAGTAACAACACCAGCACCAATAGTTCTGCCGCCTTCACGAACCGCAAACTTCAATTCTTTATCCATGGCGATCTTGCTGATCAACTCAACAACAACCTCTACGTTGTCGCCAGGCATAACCATTTC
>CAZBUZ010000057.1:0-8072 GCA_964495205.1 uncultured Pseudomonadota bacterium
TCTTCTTTGCATAAATTTTGTTTAAAGATGTTTTTTTATTTAAAAAAACTGTCCTGTTATGTATCAAGTAGTGCCTCAACTGGATTGAGCTGCGAAGCTTTATAGGCTGGGTAATAGCCAAAAAATAGTCCTATAAGTGCTGATGAACTAAGCGAAAGGATAATGGCTGTTTTTGATATGAAGATTGGCCAGCCCAAAATAAGGCCTATAATTTTTGATACCCCTATCCCTAACAGCGCTCCGACAAGCCCCCCGGCAAGGCAAATTGTTACCGCTTCCAAAATAAATTGTATGAGAATGGCGCTTGTTGTAGCTCCTAGTGCCATGCGGATGCCGATCTCTTTGGTCCTTTCTGTTACACTTACCAGCATGATATTCATGATGCCAATGCCGCCAACAATAAGCGATATTGAGGCGATGATTAAAAGCAAGAGGTTAAGCACACTTGAGGCTGCATCTGAAGCTTGAGAAATATCATTTTGGGTGAAAAAGGTAAAATCATCTTCGTCGGCTGGGCCAAGGTTGTGTTTTTGTCTCAAAATGGCACGAATGAGTGATGCTGTTGCATCCATGCGTTCTTTTGTTTTTGTGGAGAGTATAAAAGCTGAGTAGGTGGTTTTGCCCATAAGCTTACGCTGCACTGTTGTTACTGGTGAGCAGATAATGTCGTCTTGATCGCGTCCATCAGGCGTTTTGCCTAGTTCTTCTAATACGCCAATAACTTTAAAGGGCAGCTTTTTAATGCGAATCATCTTGCCGATTGGATTTTCTGCACCAAAAAGTTCTTGTGCGACTTTAACGCCGAGAACAGCTACGCGGCGGCTTGCCGTGATGTCTTGTTCTGAGAAGAACTCGCCAGCAGTGAGTGTCCAATTTCTGATTTTTTTATAATCTTGATTAACGCCTGCTATACTTGTTTGCCAATTTGACGTTTCTGATACCGCCTTAATTGGTTGCATGATTGCTGGGGAGATGTGCGCGATGTCATCACATTCAAAGGTGATTGCTTTTAAATCTGCCTCTTTAAGGGTGGGCGCAAGGCCGCCACGTTGGCTTACATGTTTGGGAGATGCTCCTAAAACAATAATAAAGTTGCTGCCTAATTTTTCTATCGTTTGACTAACGCGTGCTTTTGCCCCTTCGCCAATCGACATGACGGCGATGATTGAGATAACACCTATGATGATGCCCAATGTAGTTAATAATGATCGCACCTTGTGCTTACTGAGCGATCGAAATGCTGATGTAGAGAGTTGATAAAAATTCATAATAGCGTTCCTTAATGGGTGTTTTGGTTGGCATAAAATGCCCCAGCCTTGTCTGCGATAATGTTGCCATCAACCAACTCTATGATGCGTTTTGCTTTGGCTGCGATGCTTGGTTCATGCGTAACAAGAATGATGGTGACGCTTTGTTTAATGTTGAGGTCTTTAAATATCTCAAGGATTGTGTTGCCGGTTGCCGTATCTAAATTACCTGTTGGCTCATCAGCTAATATGATGGATGGATCATTGATGAGCGAGCGTGCGACAGCAACGCGTTGTTGTTGTCCCCCTGATAGCTGATAGGGGTAGTGATCCATGCGGTGAGATAAATCAACAAGTGTTAATAGTTTTGCCGCTTTTTCTCGGGCTTCTTCTTCTGTACTGCCTGCGTAAAGTTGTGGTAGGGCAACGTTGTCAAGTGCCGTGAGGTCTGGTAGAAGATGGAACTTTTGAAAGACAAAACCAATTTTACGGTTGCGGATGCGTGCAAGTTCATCGCGATTTGCTGTTGATGCATTAATGCCATCAAGGATGTATTCGCCGGATGTTGGTATGTCGAGGCATCCAAGCAAATGCATGAGCGTTGACTTTCCCGAACCAGAAAATCCTGTAATGGCAACAAACTCACCGTTATCGATCGTTAAATTGATGCCCTTGAGGACCTTTAATTCGGTATCGCCCATCCGAAAGACTTTAATAATGTTTTTTATTTCTATAAGCATAATTACTTACCTAATCCGCCGGCTGGTTTGCCAAAAAGACCCTTGAGTAGTAGATTTTCGCGTTTAATGTCGTCTACTTCGGTGATGATGTGGTTCTCAGCTGATACACCGGATATAACTTCCGTATGTTTACCATCAGTGGCGCCGAGCTTTATCTCAATCTGAGCAAGCGTTTGTGCATCTTGCATAACCCAGAGATAGTCTTTGTCTGATTTATTGACTTTACCTGCGGAGCGTTCTGGTTTTGAGCGTGTGATATTTTCATGAGATGAGGCCCAAGCCTTTTTGACGGATAATCCTAGGGCTTCTGCTGCATTTTCAACATGAGTTGTATTAACCCGCAGGGCTTTATTTGGTACGGTTAAAGATTCTTTGCTGCCGGCTACTTTGATATCAACATTTATCGTCATGCCTGGACGAAGTTTCAGTTCTGGGTTCGCCACATCAAGTACCACATCATAGGTGACGACATTGTCGATGGTGGTTGCTAAGTATTTAATATATTTGACCTTGGCGGTGAATTTTTTCTTTGGAAAGGCGTCGACTGTAAAAGAAACCTCTTGTCCTTTTTTGACGAGCCCAATATCAGCTTCATCAACGTCTACGTGAGCTTCCATTTCTTGAAGGTTTTGAGCAAGCGTGTATAAAGCTGTTGCTTGAAGTTGTGCAGTAACCATTTGCCCAAGGTCAACCATTTTTGAAATAACAATGCTATCTTCTGGTGCGCGGACGAATAAGTTTTCATATTGTTTCTTGTTCAGTTCAAGGGTTGCTTCAAGTTTTTTTACCCGTGCCTGAGTTGTTTTATAGGATTGTGTGACCGCATCAAAGCTGTTTTGCGAAATTTGTCCGCAAGCATATAAAGCCTTTTGCCTGGCGTAATATTTTTCTTGGAATTCAAAGTTTGCACGTGCTTCAGCAAGGTCTGCCATTGTTTTTTTTACCTCACTATCACCAACCCCGTCGTCAAGAATCGCAAGAACCTGATTTTTTTTGACGATATCGTTGTCTTCGGCAAGAATTTTTACAACACGTCCTGCAACTAAACTGCCAACCGTTATTTGCACAAGCGCTTTGAGCTTGCCTGATGCATTTACGTATTGCACAAGATCTTGTTTAGTTGGTTTTTCCGTGCGAATGGGGTTGGTTGGAATCTTTGATTTTTTGTTTTTAAGATAAAAGAAGGCTCCAATGCCTAGACCAACAAGCAGGCAAGAGATCATGATGGGGTTTTTAATGTTCATATGGTTCCTTTACGTAATGAAGTGTTGAGAGAATCCCTAAAATTTATGTATTTTTTATTTCAGACGGCAATTTGTTAGCATGCTGATAATTAGACATCTAATTATCAGTAGAAAAAATTTTTATGCTTCAAACTTTTCGCTGATGAGCTTCAGTAATGCTAAATAATTTGCTCTTTGTTCCTCGCTCATGCCTTGCATAATTTTTTTCTCTGTTTCGTTAAAAATGGCAAGAAATGTGTCAATGAGTTCTTTGCCTTTCGGGGTAAGTGTTAGTTCTTTTGTGCGTTCATCTGATGCCTTTGTAGTGCGTTGAATAAATCCTTTTTTTTCAAGGCCTTGTAATAAGCTTGTTACTGAGGCGCCCGTTATGCCAAGCCACGTTTCAACATCCTTTTGGCAAGGAACATGTCCCTGCTTTTGTTTTTCATAGATAAACCCAATAATTCGAGCCTGTTGGCTACCGATATTGTAGGGCTTTAAATGTTTATCGATAGATCGCTTAATATTGCAGACGATTGTTCTAAAATAAAATTGGAACGGATATTCAATTTCGTTATTTTTCACATCAGCCTCTTTGTTTACATGACAATAGTTAGAATACTAACTTTTAATCGACTGTCAATCGCTGATGAGATATTTGGTCTAGTCCTAAGGTTTATGGCTTGGTGGGGGTTAGCTTTTTTTGTAAAAAGCCAAACAAAAAATAACAGCCAATGATGGAAAGCACGTGTAACGTTTGGTCGATGAGCAGAAGTTGCTGGGTGAATGGATTGAATCTGCTGAGGTCGTCTGGCAATGCAGGGAAGAAACAGGTATACACCTTGTAGTAGTCGATGATAACGTGACTTACTAAAAGTAGATAGCCTATGATTAAAAAGATGTGCCATTTGAATGCATCGAAGGATATTTCTTTGCTCATGTTCCAAAAAAGGCCGAGCCGTGCGATAAAACCAAAACCAAGAAGCATTATCCCTGTCCAAACGCTTGCATGAATAAGGCAAATCAGGAAGGATTTGCTTTTAAAGAGTGCAACGCTTTTTGTTTGCAGTGCGTAGTCGCCAATGCAGTGCGCGAACCATAAGAAAGTAAGGGCGGCGATGAATTTTAAAAAATTATAATAAATTTTTGATAGCTGCATGTCTAAAATTTGTGGTTTTGCTATTGCAAACGGCTTTTGTTGCGTGAACATGCGGGCCGTTCCCTCCCGCACCCTCCCTGGAGGAGGTGTAGGATATTACTTCAATAATTTACGCAACTTGAGAATTTTGTCACGTAGATCGATTGCTTTTTCAAAGTCGAGCTGTTCTGCTGCATGCTGCATTTCATCTTCGTATTCTTTAATAAAAGCCATGGTTTCTTCAACGCTTTTTGGTTTTGGAAGTCGCTCTTTCTTGCTTGCCTTAGAGGCGCTGGCGATTGCCGCTTGTAGTTTAGAAATGCTCTTGGTTACTTCGCGCTGAACGGTTTCTGGCATGATGCCATGTTTTTGGTTGTAAGCTTCTTGGAGTGCGCGTCGGCGGGTAGTTTCATCGATAGCGCGATGCATAGATTTCGTTATTTTATCAGCATAGAATATGACTTTACTTTCGGTGTTGCGGGCGGCACGACCGATTGTTTGGATGAGGGATCGTGTGTCGCGCAAGAAGCTTTCGATGTCAGCGTCCAGGATGGCGACAAGCGCAACTTCTGGCAGGTCGAGGCCTTCGCGCAATAAATTGATACCAACAAGACATTCAAAAGTACCCAGGCGCAGCTTGTGTAGTAATTCAGTACGTTGTGGCGTTTTGATTTCGCTGTGCATGTAGCAAACTTTAATTTTTTTGTTTTGCAGAAATTGTGCTAAATCTTCTGCCGCTTTTTTGGTCAGGACGGTGATAAGCGTGCGAAAGCCTTTGTCCGATGTTTGCTTGATCTGCTCGATAAGGTGATCAATCTGGCCTTCGCGTTTAACAATTTCAATCTGAGGGTCGAGAATCCCTGTTGGGCGAACAATTTGTTCTGCGACTGTGCCAGATACTTTGAGTTCATAGTCTGATGGTGTTGCCGACACAAAGACGACGTCTTTAAAGTATCTTTCAATTTCTTCAAATTTAAGCGGGCGATTATCATAGGATGATGATAATCGAAAACCAAATTCGACGAGTGCTTTTTTACGTGCACGATCCCCCTTGTACATGCCGCCAAGTTGTGGGATTGCAATATGTGATTCATCAATGACGAGCAAAAAGTCTTCAGGAAAGAAATCGAATAAACTGTAAGGGGTATCGCCTGGGTGACGACCATCGAAATAGCGTGAATAGTTCTCAATGCCGCTGCAGTAACCGGTTTCGGTGAGCATGTCGATGTCGTGGTTTACGCGAGTTAATAGCCGTTCTCGATACAAAGGATTTTGTATAAGGGCGCTTTCTTGTTCTAGATCATTTTTAATCATAGCGATAGCGGCATCTCGTTTGTCTTGCGTGGTTAAAAAGTGCTTAGCTGGAAAGATAATCATGTTATCCAGTGGTTTGAGTACCGTATGATTTTGGCGGTCAACGAGCTCGATGAGTTCAACGGAGTCGCCAAAAATTTCCACGCGTAGGCTTTCTCGCATGTAGGGGAGGTTGATGGTGATGGTATTACCCAACACTCTGAATGTGCCACTTGCACCATCCATGTCATTGCGTTTGTACTGGATGAAAATAAGCTTATCAATAAAGTCTTTGCGCGATATTTTATCTCCGATTTTGATCTGAAAGGTTAGCTGACGATAATCCCATGGGTTACCGAGCGAGTAGATGGCTGAAACGGATGAGACGACAATGACGTCATTGCGGTTGATAAGCGAGGCGGTTGCCTCTACGCGCAGCCGTTCAATTTCGGTGTTGACCTTGGTTTCCTTAGGGATGTAGATGTCTTGAGCTGGTAGGTACGATTCTGGCTGGTAGTAGTCATAGTAGCTGACAAAATAACAGACCTTATTCTCAGGGAAAAAAAGACTAAACTCTTCATAAAGCTGCGCAGCCAGTGTTTTATTGGGTGAAAGTATCAAAGTTGGCTTGTTCTGCTGAGCAATAACGTTGGCCAAGGTAAATGTTTTACCCGATCCGGTAACGCCCAAGAGGACGGATTTGCCCGGACGGCTATTGCTTAAAAGCTTTATTGCCTGTGGTTGGTCTCCGCCAGGCTTGAACGGTGATGACAGTTTGAAATTGTTTTTATTTTTATTCATGCAGATAGTTTAGCACGAAAGCCTTGGGCAAGCAAAAAGCTTATGATGGGCTATGCTTATGAGGTTAATCACTTTGGGTTGGATGAATTCTGTTACTATGTTTTGTTTCTTTTCTTTTGCAAAATCCCCAGCAAAAACATCCAGTATGAGCGTGAGGTGATAGTTCCTCATCTCCTAATATTTCTGATCCTTCCAAGGGATTTGGTATTTCTAAAGGAACTGATGGTACTATCGGTGCTGGTATTTCTGGCGGTGCGATTCTTTCCGCTATCTGCTCTAAGGTATTGGCAGGCAAGAGTGATTCTTCTATCGATGCTATGATGATGTTTGCAGGCGTTAAGCCGTCTTCATTTGGTATATTTTGATTGGCGCCGTGACTGCAAAGTAAAATATACGGTTCAAGGTCTTGATATTCACGAGCATAATATGCAGCTTCATGAAGCGGCGTATTTTGTTTATCATTCTGGAAATTAACAAAGACGGCTGGATCTGATGAATGACGAACGAGCGGCGAGATGATAGAAGAAAATCCAATGATTGCGGCCACATGCAAGGTTGTTGCTCCTGAGTATGTTTTTATGTCTGGCGAAGCACCAAAATGAAGGAGCATTGTTGCGGCAGTAAGATGTTTTTCGTGTATGGCGTCGAAGAGCGCGGTGTAGCCTAATTTATCGCGGCGGTTAAGCATAGTGAGGGTATTTTGTTGACCGTATTTTGTTGTGTAAAATTCTATTATTCTTTGAATAATTTCAGGGTAGCCTCCTTGAGCTGCCAATTGTAAGGTGCTTTTACCCGTAAAAAATGGCAGAAAAGGATGTGCAATAGCGGCTCCCGCATCCAAGAGCATATCAAAAACTGCGGTGTGTCCATGAAGCGCGGCAAAGTGAAGAGGTGTTCTTGTTGCTCTATCTTCAGCCTCCACGATTGCACCAGCATTGATGAGTATTTTTGTCGCTTTTGCATTGCCATAAGCCGCAGTTAAATGCAGAAGTGTGAATTGTCCATCTGCGGTACGATCTTGGACTAGTCGGGGGTGTTCTTCAAGTAATTGCTCAAGTTGTGGCGTTTCATCCTCATCATAGAGCGCAGTATCCATGATGTGCTCTGGAATTGCTAATGAATAACGGATTTCGCGGTGGTTTATAAATTGAAGTGGAATTGTCAGTTTTCTTTTTTTAGGTCTTGGTATTGCGGTTGTTATTGAGATGCCGATTGTGAACAGCTGGCAGCATAAACACAAAAAAATACGAAAGCCAGGTTTTTTGTTACCCATTGTTATTTCCTTCCCCACGCTTAACTGCAAAAATTAATTCATGTTTTTATTATTAAAACGAATTAATAAAAACGGTTGCTCACACCAGGATTATATAAAGACTTTTATGAAGATTAGGATGAAATTATTTTTAGATAAAATACTGGCGGGGCTGACGGGGCTCGAACCCGCGACCTTCCGCGTGACAGGCGGACGCTCTAACCAAACTGAGCTACAGCCCCAGTTGAAATTTATTTCATTCCAACCAGTGATTACCATACATTCTGCCAAAAAACGCGATTTTTGCAAGAAAAAGATGTGATGGCTTTTGACCATTGTGTTGTTTTGTGTAAGACTCCGGCTGGATGAAGAATCCAG
>CAZBUZ010000058.1:0-8053 GCA_964495205.1 uncultured Pseudomonadota bacterium
ATTATCTGTTCTGCTTGTGCCTGGGTAATAAGCATTAAACTGATGAGTGATAGCAAAAATGATTTTATGTTCATAAGAGCCTTCGCTTTCGTTTTTTTGTGCTTAGTGATTATTTTTATGGTGCCCATAATACCATAGCTTATGATGATGTGTCCAAAAAAAAGCGGGGTACTGTAGCAAATGCTACAATACCCCGCGACGTTTTTGAGGATCGATTATTATTTGCTTCGGTATTCTTTGATAAAATCAAGCCATTTTGATTCTTTAGCAAATTGTGTTTTTACGTATGAATTATGGATAGCGGAGGTTGAATAGCGCGTATTTGGATAATAAATTGAAATGCCGTGAGCGTTTGGTACGCCATTGCCTGCAACATTGGCAACCACAATCTGACGAATTTTGCTGAGCCCAGAAGAAAGAAGTGTTGAAAGATTTTTGAGCTCTTTGGCATAACGAGTGTTGGTTTTTTTGCTTGTGCTTTTAATCTTATCCAGGATTTTGGCTGATTTAGGTGCTGTTTTGGCGCATTGTTTGATGAGTTCGGTATAAAAAGAATAAAGATCGATGTAGCTATCAACCGCAAAAGTTTGTGTGGCGCGGCGTGCTTTAAGAACTTTGTCTTTGATGTCAGAAGACATGTATTTTTTACACAACTTGATTTGGCTGACAACTTGATCGATATGTTTTTTTAGATCGGCAATTTTTTTAACAAGAATGGCCGACTGTGTGTGATCCGGATCTTCTTTTGCATAAAAATTTCCGTAAGCGTAGACAATGCCTTGAGCCAAGAGTGTTGGGGTGAAGGTAGCCGGTGATTCGGCTAATGGTGCCATGAAGCCTGAGTATGACCAACCATAGCCTGGTTCAGTTTCCTCAGATGCAACAAGGATATCCACGTAGCCTTTTATTTGATAGACGATTTCAACCATGGCCATGAGGCAGGCGTCCATACCAAGAATGCTTAAATTTTTACCAAGTATTTGTTTGACTTGAGCAAGGGCTGTTGATAAGCCCTGATTGGTAAGACAGGTTTCTTGTGAGTCATCATAGAGAATGCCCCGATTTCCATTGAGTATGCCAGGTGCCGCAAGCCATGGATGGCCAATGCGTGTTTGAATTGATTTTGGTAATTGAGGGAATTTTAAACGGTAGTCTTCAACGCCACTTCCATGGTTCCAGAGAATAAGTCCATAGTGTTTGGCTGGGTATTTTCGTTTGACCCATTTCATAGCGTCGACAATTTCTTGTGTGGGATTAACGCCCATTTCTTGAGCAACTGATTCATCTTCTATTCTGCCCGTAGGCGTGATTTTATAGCGCCATGTTTTGTTATTGCGTGGTTGATCCCATTGCACAAGAATGTTTAAGGGGTTTTGTTGTGTTGTCTTGTCTGTTTCTTGATTAAACTTAACTCCTTGCGCAAGGGCGAGCTCCATATCGCTGATGTTGTAATTAGCAAATGGCGCAAGGTCATTATCTGCTTGGATATAAGTGAGAATAGTCCATGGAGCGGGTGAATCGGCAGGGAAACACTTCGTGGTTGTTGTTAATAGCGCGGTGGTTATAAAGACAAAACGCATATAACGAACTATGGTTCGCACCATGAGAATGCCCCTTTCCGATAAAAAGTTGTTAAAATGTTTTGATCTTTATAACCATAAAAGAAATCAAAATTGAAATGCAAGGAGTGAGAAAATGAAGTATAAAAGTAAGGCTTGGCGACAAATCGTCGCCAAGCCCGAGAGAATTGGGGAGTTGATGGGGGTTATTTTTTATGCTGAAAGTTCGGTGAGGAATGTTGTCCAAAGAGATTCTTTGGCAAAGTCGGTTTTGGTATATGATGCATCAATATTTGTTGTTGTTGGGAAGTAAATGGATAAGCCCTTTGCCCGACTCATGTATCTTCCAGCTGTATGAGCGATGACTGATTCTTCAACTAATTTCATACCCGAGGCAACCGCTTTTTTGAGCTCTTCAAGCGCATTGCTGTTGTTATTCAAAAATGTTAGGTTGCGATGAAATTCAGTTAAGAAAGAGTGGAGATCGATATAGCTTGCTGCGCTAAATTGCAAGCTGGTTGCTCGAGATTTTTTGACGATTGGGCCAAGAGCAATATTTGCGTCTTTACATTTTTTTGTACGGTTTACAATGTCATCGAGCCCTTGTTTTAATGCGTCCATGGTATTTAAGTTGATTGCCGATTGGGTAAAAAACTGGACGCGGTCTTTGTAGTAAAGTTCATAGGTAAGAACAATTCCCTGGGCCAGTTGCATAGGTGAAAGCACGCCATTTTTAAGAAGACCTAAAAAGGACGAATAATGCCAGCCATGAGCCAGCTCAACTTCTTCAGATGCGACTAAAATGTCAGCATAATTTTTTGTTTGATAACCAACCTCAACCATTGCCATGAGACAAGCGTCCATGCCAATAAGATCAAGTTTTTTACCACCCAAAACTGATGTTTTAATTTGCGAAAGAGCCTCAGATAGATGTTGGTTGGTCATATAGGTTTTGCTGTGTTCATTAAAGAGGATCCCGCGAGTAAATTCATCGTTTATAGGCATATCTGTTGCTGTGCTTGGTAAAAATGTTGTTGCAGTTTTATGTGCTGGCATGGTAATGCCACTGATCTGGATACGTGGATTATTCTTTACGGTTTCTGGATCAATCAATTGTTTTTGATTGCTCCATGGACGATATCGACCCCATGATGGATCCAGGATGCCGATGCCGTGGTCCCAGAGTACTAAGGAGTATTTTTTTGCCGGGTATTTGGTAACAGCCCAGCGCATGGCATTGACGAGATCTTGCGGGTTATTACCATCGGATTCTGGTGCTATGCAAGCATCAAACGTCATTTTGCCTTTATCGATTTTATAACGCCAGGCTCCAGGTCTGCTTGGTTGATGCCATTCGACCAAGATGTTGAGGTTATCTGTGGATCCGATTGATGCCATGTCAGAAAAATTTTTTTCTGCGTACTGATGAAGGTTGTTATTTGCTTGAACGTAAACAAGAACTGTCCAATCGGCCAGCGCGTGTATTTTACCGGTTAACAAAAAAAGAAAAAGTATTATTAGAATTTTTTTCTTCACAAAATAACAAGACGTGAGTATGTTCCCCTTTTTCATAGTCCCCCCTATAAAGTATTATGAGAATTGCTTTTTGATGGCCGATGCTTTGAAGATTGGTCAGTACCATTCTAATTTTAGGCTACCGAAATTGCTTTTTTTTGGTCAAATAAATTTATTATTTGTCAATAACAACCTGAAAACAACGACAAATATTTATCGATTTTTTTGATCGAGGGTTGATGTTTGCGGGCGGGGATTTTCCAACATCATTACCCTGAAAACGGCATGACCGCCATCGCTCTGTAAGCGATGGCGGTCATGGTAAGGTGATCTAAGCGACAGTTTTCTTTTTAATCCTCTGGAGAAGCGGTAGTTTGTCCCAGCCTTAAAAAAAGTGGGTTGATTGTAACCAGTGAGTCATCATCGCTGAAATGGTGAGCTGTTTTTAATTGCTCATAAATACTCATTATTTCCTTTAATACAGCTCCGCAAACGCAACGCAGGTTAAATGCTAATGCGAAAAGGATGATTGCCGGTTTGTCTGAGGATGCATATATTTTTAATATGGCAAGATCTGAAACAATGTCAGGATAACGCATCATGAGTTTCGTATGCAAGCCTTGTGCCAGTGCTAAGAGTGGTGCTTTTTTGGGAGAGTGTGCTTTTTTTGTTTGTAAGATAAACATTACTTTTTCAAGTTTGCCAACAAAATACATTGCGCTTTTTTCGTTATTTATCCGATATTTTGATAAAAATGCCGACAAATCATCTTGTGATAATGCCTTTTTATAGTCTTTTAATATTGTTTGATATCTAGGTATGATTGAATTTGCCCTCACTATTTTTTCATCACTAAAAAGCGTGTTTCTCCAGCTATCAGGGATAGGCATAGCGGTTGTTATTTGCTGCAACGCTTCTTTAAATGTCCTGCGTAGAGTCGTAATTATATTGTTGAGTTTAGCTATGTCATGCTTTAATGCTTGGATGGTTGGTTCGGCATCTTCAGGTGAGATATTGTGCGGATCAAAAATCTTTCCAGATTCTGTTGTTGCGATCTCACCTTCTTTGATCGCGCGGAATGCTGGTCTAAATCTTTCGTGGAATTTTTGTACCAATGTGATAATTGTTTGTGATGATCGTTCAACAGTATCAAAAGATTCTTTAAAAAAATCTGGACAATGCGGATCTTCAAGCGCAACTCGTTTTGTTTGTGCTAAGGCCATATTCCATGCGGACAAGTCATCATCGCTAATGCCACTATAGATGAGAGCATCCTTGCTAAACGTCCTTGTTTTCGCTCCTTCAAGTACCTGCATGAGTTCTATGGGAGACATTCTGCCGATGCGTTCTTCTAGGGTTGGATGAGTTTTTCTTTCTGGGATTCGTTTTTCGGTTACGATTTCTAATGCTGGATTACTCTCTATTGCTGCTGAAATTGCAGCTGCCGATGATTCTTCCACTCGCTCTGCGTACGCACTGAAAGTTGATAGCAATAAAAATGATACGATAAAAAAATGAAGATACAACATGGCACCCACTCCCCTTTTTTGGTGGTAGAAATAGAAAAGCTTACTTATTTAAGAATAGTGGTTTTGAAAGGGAAAATGCAATGATTTAGCGTTAAAGATGCATGAATATTATAAAATGGTACAGCGACCGCATTTTCGTGGTATTTTGGTTCGAAGAAGGTGCGAGAGTGATTGTTTAATCGTATTGGTGCTCAATGACGTGTAGCCACCAGACAAGACCATGGCGATTGGTTTGCCAAGGCGTTTAGCTTGATCAAAAATAAAGCGATCGCGCTCAATCATTCCCCGTGGTGTAACGGCAAGGTCCCCGATGGAATCTCCTATTAAAATATCAGATCCTGCGTTGTATATGATTAAATCGGGATTTTGAGTGTGAATTATTGGCGGAAGCTGTGTGTTGAGTAGGGTTAAATATTCGTCATCTGTTGTTTGCCGCTTGAGAGGGCAAAGATAAATATTGGGGGATTCTGGATCCGTTGTTCGTGGATATGCGTTTTGATTAAACATGTCAAAAATGGCAACTCGCGGATCTCCTGCAAAAAATTCTTCATGCCCGTTGCCGCGGTGGGCGTCAAGATCGACGATCAATACTTTGAGCGCTGGGTTGTGTTCCCATAGCGCGAGGATTGCTAAAATAATATCGGGATAAATGCAGAAGCCCCCGCCATGTGTTGCTGACGCATGGTGATAGCCGCCTCCGAGGTTGATAGCCCAGCCGCTCTCAAGTGCCAGTTGGCATGCGCGTAGCGTTCCGCCCGTTGCCAGAATCATAGGTGCAAGTATATGTTTCTTGATCAAGTGAACTACATCTTCAGATGCATCAGAAAGCATAGGTAGGCCAAGCGCTGCGGCAATGCCCTGGTTATGCTCAAGGGATGCAAAATAGCGTTCAAGTTGTTCTGTTGGTGCTCCTTTTTGTACGAGATAGTGGGAAAGCAAGCGAAGCATCTCTTGCTTAGCGATTGGCATGGGTTGATAGAGTTCCGGGATTTTAAATGTTTTACAAAGATGCTGTGCTATTTTGCCGTATTTGCAGCCATCAAAAGGGAAGGTTTGAAGTACTTGTTCAAACTGTTTGATATCCGGCATTGGCATGATGTCTTCAAGTTCGATCTTAAAGTCAACGGTTGGTTTTTGTTGTGGGGCTGCGAGAAAATCTTCTTGTGGTGAGGTGCTGATGTTATACCCGTTGGCATAGACGATGGGTATTTGAGCCCCTACAGCTGAAAAAAAGATAATGATGCAGTATAAAGCTGCGAAGGTGATGAGTATCATTCCGAGATGAGTGCGATAGTTTTTATTTTTCATAGAAGGATTCGAGACAAAAGCTGTTGTTCTTCTTTTTGCATAAGCCGCCACTCCTCATCCGTTGTATGGTCATAACCAAGCAGATGCGCGATGCCGTGAGCGATGAGAACAACCAGATGCTCTCTAAACGGCCGCGCCCAGGTTTTTGGTGCGTCTTCTAGTGCGTATTCGAGTGAGATGATGATATCTCCCAGATATTTCTCGTCCTCTGAGCGTGCGCGGATTTTTTTTCCTGGTTTGAGGTTTGGGTAAGCGGGGAATGAGAGGACATCTGTTGGTTTGTCCTTGCCGCGGAACTGTTTGTTAAATTTTCTGATGCTGCGGTTGGTCGTCAAAAGAATGCTTACTCCAAAATCGGGATATCCGGCGGTGGTGAGCATGCCCTGAACTTTATCGGCTAGTTGCTGGGTGTTAACGGGGATTTTTCGTTGGCGATTTTTAATGAAAATCATGATTTTATATTGGGCTTACATGTAAAGCACTTAATTGCTGGATGATGTCCCTCGTCCGGTCTTCAAAGTACTTTCGAACCAGACTGCCAGCAACATTAAATGGCGTTTTTTTACTTGCATTTTCTTGATTGATATTCGCTTGAAATTCTTCAACAAGACACTGAGCTGTTTCTGTGTGATCGTATCCAGCTGCAAAATGAAGAGGTGTGTTGCCATTAGCATCAGGAAGGTTCGGATTGATGTGATGCGTTTGAAGTTTTTGTGCAAAAAGTCTTACCAGAGTAGTTTTGCCCTTTGACGCAACAAAGTGCATCGCAGGAAAAAGATTGGGAAGAATGGGATTAAGTTGCGTTATTGTGGCTGTGGGGGGAAGTGATGCAAGATAAGCCCTAGCTCGATCTTCGCAGGAGGGACCATCATAAACTATTGCTGCATAGAGTTGTTGCAGCATCTGAGATCTATCACTAGACGCTGTTGCAGATGCAGTAGTATTGGCAAATTTCGGCGAGTTTCCTTCCATGCCAGAAAGTGCGCAATGAAAAAATAATACAAAAATGATAGAAAAACGTACGATCATAGTTTTACCCGTTCAACAATTGTATTCATGAGATGGTGATATTTTTTGATATTTTTACTGATTTGCTCGGCAATTTCTTTCTTGTAAATATGAGAAGTTTTATTGCGACTTTCGACCATTTCTATGGCAGCTTCAGCTTCTTGTTCACTGATATATTTTGCCTGGCAGAGCGCGCGGAAGGTTGCCACGGGGCTTTTGAATGGCAAAAGAATTTTTGCTATTGTTTCTAGGTAGTCTTTTAAAAATTTCCAAAACAAATCACAACAAAACTCGAATCGTTGAATCATTAATTTTTCCATAGAATCCAATCCTTTTTTATTTCATCAAGAAAATCTTGCGAAATATTATGAATGTCAACAATATCGACCATCAGCGGTATAGTTGATTCTTCGATGTCGAATCTTATGTTTGCGAGCGCTGAAAAATCTATGGGTTTTTTGTTATCCAGAGCCAAGTCAACATCCGCACCTTCTTTATGTTGCAAGCGTGCACGAGATCCATATAGATAGATTGTACAAGAAGGCAATCGCTTGGCGATGATGTCCACAAGCGTTTTTTGATAGGATGGATTGATGTGGTTCATTTTTTATGCCTTTACGTGCGCTTGCAATGCTCCTTCAACCTCAGCCATTGATGATGCTTCTATTGGTTGGCTATCAAATGTTACCATACCTGCCTTCGTGATGCCAATGATTATGCGTTCCAGGTTTTTAAGCCCGCGGAGCAGCTCTTGGTCTTTGCTGTGGATGGTGAGGCTGCGCAGGTCTGCTTTAAGCGATAATTGACTTTCACTTTTGAGTTTGCGAACGGCGGCAACAATTGCGATCAGCTGATCAATGAGTGTTGCGCTTTCATTAAAATTAAAAGCGAATCGTGTTTCATCAAGAAGAGTGATATGCATGGAAACTGCTTTTTCATGCTGTTTATAAAGCAGTTGGTAGAGTGTTTCAGTGATGTGAGGCAGGAAGGGAGCAAGCAATTGCAGAATACCAAAACTCGCTGTGTACAAGGTGTAGCGTGTGGCATTGAGTTGCTCTTCGCTATAGTTTTGTGGGTTAAAGAATTGATCTTTAACGAGCTCAAGATAGTTATCACAAAACGTTGCCCAAAAGA
>CAZBUZ010000059.1:0-2266 GCA_964495205.1 uncultured Pseudomonadota bacterium
GCCTATGTCTTTTAAAGCGTCAATTCATTTTATTCAAATTTTGCGTAAGTCCTGTTGGCAATGATGCAACAATGGGCTTTGACACTCCTTTTATGTTTATGCTTGCAGGAAATTTGGTCAAAATGTATGAACGCCCATGGACTCATGATGATTGGAAAAAATTCGGCATATGTTCGCTCGATGAAGAAAAAAGCTTCAGAGCAACGTATCTTCCAACGGTTAAGCAACTTGTCCAATCACGTAAACATGATATGTATGCATTTGTTGTCCAAGGTGCAGGCCACATGTTTTTTTCTGATGCAGCGCTTCTAAAGCAAGCGTCCATATTTTCTCGTTTTTTGGATTGTTTTGAGGACACTCGCATTGGAAGTGATGTTGGCCCAATCAATGGCTTTCGTGCAACAGAAATTGTTAATGCATATCTACTAAATTTCTTTGACAAGTACCTCAAAGGCAAGCCCTCTGAACTGTTGGATGGATGTGGGAAAAAATATGTAGAAGTTGAGGTAAGGCAATGCAAGAAAAAATAATGTTGTCCGTTGGTTTATGCGTTCTACTTGCAGGTTGTTCACCATTGGCTAACAAAAAGTCAATAGAGCAGGTTCCTTTAATTCCTCGTATGGTTTTTGCAAGCCCACCAGAAAAAACGCATGTTCGCATTTCACCAGATGGGACAAGATTAGCCTACTTAGCACCTGACAAAGGTGGCCTTAATGTCTGGATCAAAACCATTGGTAAAAACGATGATCACGTTGTCACTGATAAAAATGTTGGGCACATTGATTCGTTTTGCTGGGCGTACAACAACAAAGACATGCTCTTTACACAGGACAGTGGCGGCAATGAACGTTGGCATATCTATAAAATAAACCTACAAACATCAAAAACTGTTGACCTAACTCCGTTTGAAAATGTGAGCACTACGATTCTCGCTATTAATAAACACTATCCAGATATTGTCCTGATTACTATGAACAAAGAAAATTCAAAGCTGCAGGATGCGTATCGCCTTGATCTTGCATCGGGCAAGCTCGAATTAGCTGCAAAGAATCCAGGCGATATCGACACATGGCTTGCTGACGATAAGCTTTGTATACGTGCTGCAGTCACTGCACATCCTGATGGAAGTTCGGCATTGCTCACAAGGAAAGATGAATCGAGCAAATGGATTCAAACGGTGTCATGGAATTTTGAAGATTCACTTGTTGGTTCTGTTCCTCCTGCGGGCTCTCGCCCAATCAACTTTTCACATGATGGTGGATCACTCTATCTTATCGATTCAACTGGCGCCAACACACAAAGATTAGTGAGACTGGACCTTGCAACAGGACAACGAGAAACGCTCGCATCCGACAACACCTATGATATCGATAGCGGAAATGGACGTTCCTCGGTAATAGTCAATCTTGAAACTGGCAAGCCTGCACTTGTTTCTTTTATGCGAGAACGTAAGGAATGGGAGGCGTTGGACAATGCATATAAACAAGATCTCCCCGTTATACTGTCTCTCGATAAAGGTGATTTGACCTATATTTGCCGAAGCATAGACGACAAGCTGTGGGTTTTGGGCTTTGTCCATGACAACGGTCCCTGCGCCTATTATTTGTACAACCGCCAAACAAAAAAATCGGAGTTTCTTTTTTATGATAAACCGATACTCAACAACTATACCCTAGCTCAAACTAAACCCATTTCCTTTAAGGCGCGTGATGGTTTAACCATTCATGGCTATCTTACTTGCCCGCCAATAGAACAATCAAAAAAGCTACCCCTTGTGTTGTGGGTTCATGGTGGGCCATGGTGGCGAGACATCTGGGGCTACCATAAATTCAACGTGTGGGCTCAGTTGTTTGCCAATCGTGGGTATGTCTGCTTGCAAGTTAACTACAGAGGATCTACCGGGTATGGTAAGCAATTTTTAAATGCTGGGGACAGAGAATGTGGCAACAAAATGCACAATGACCTTATCGACGCTGTGAATTGGGCAATCAATGAGGGGATTGCAGACAAAACAAAAATTGCCATCGCTGGTGAATCATTTGGAGGCTACGCAGCTCTTATAGGGGCTACAATAACCCCAGATGTTTTTTGCTGTGCAATTGATATGTGGGGACCAACAAATCTTGTTACGCTGGTTCAATCAATCGTAGATTTTAGGCCAACGGGAAAAGCAAAATGGTATAGACGTCTTGGCAACCCTGAAACGGATGCTGAATTTTTACAATCACGTTCCCCTCTTTTTTATGTTGATAACATTAAAATCCCA
>CAZBUZ010000059.1:2276-8037 GCA_964495205.1 uncultured Pseudomonadota bacterium
ACCCTCGTGTTAAGCAATCTGAATCTGAGCAAATCGTTGCAGCAATGAAGGCTAAAGGAATAGAACATGAGTACTTGGTTTTCCCTGGTGAGGGCCATGGACTCGTCCAACCTCAAAATAATATCAAACTTGCCATTGCGATAGAACGGTTATTAGCCAAACATCTTGGTGGACGGTTTGAGGAGTAACTATAATGCTGAATAAAATCATAGCATGGGCGCAAAAAGAAGATGCCATAAGGGCTGCTGTGCTGACGGGATCGCGAGCTCACACAAAGAAAAAAACTGATGCTTTCTCTGACTATGATCTCGCACTTTTTGTTAGCGACCCAACAAAACTTACTACCAATGACTCATGGATTACAGCGCTTGGATCAGTTTGGGTTTCTATTCCAGAAACAATACCTTTCAACGAGCACCAGATTCCAACGCGTCTCATTATTTTCGAGCATGGCATTGGTGCCGATATAAGTTTGTGGCCTGTTAATTTGCTCAAAATCATGGTTGCTGAAAAAAAACTTCCCTTTGCTTGTGAAAGCGGTTATCGCATTTTGCTTGATAAAGATGGGCTTGCTAAAAATCTCATTGCAGCACCTGAAAAGCGTTCCGCATGTCAGAAGCCTACGCAAAAAGAGTTTTTAGCAGCAATACGAGTATTTTTCTTTGAGGCCTTTAACTGCGCCAAGTATCTTGCTCGTGGTGATTTATGGCATGCCAAGCTGCGTGATTGGACAACCAAGGAATATCTTCTAAAAATGATCGAATGGCATGAAATGGCAAAACACAACTGGGATTACGATACCTTTTGGCATGGAAAAAATATGCACGCATGGGTAAGCAAAGAAACCTGGACAGAATTACATAACTGCTTTGCCCACTTTGATGCAGAGGATAGCTGGAAGGCTCTCATAGCAACCATTGAACTTTTTGGGCGTATTGGCAAACAAACAGCCGAGCACATTGGCTACCAATACCCAACGGATGTTGATAAAAATATAACGGAATTTGTTCAGAAAATACGGCATGGGAGGGATGAAAATGCAAACAATGGCTGAAAGCAGCGTCGCCGAACAGCGCCACCTCTCAATTGGTGGCATTGATCAATGGGTATGGCTGTACGGAGAAAATACAAAAAACCCGATACTTATATTTTTACATGGCGGCCCAGGAATTTCACTTCATGGAGCATTTCGTCATTTCCATGGCAAACTCGAAAAGCACTTTATTGTTGTTGGCTGGGATCAACGAGGTACCGGTTCGATCACACCTGTATCGATGACTATCAAAAACTTTGTCGCTGATCTTCACGAACTCGTCCAATACCTCAAAAAAAGGTTTGGGCATGATAAAGTTTATATTTTGGGTGAGTCGTGGGGCTCGCTCCTTGGCATAACCTATGCCCACCAATATCCCGACGATGTTACAGCCTTCATTGGTACAGGACAAATATCAAACATGCAAGAATCAGAACGTTTGGGCTATGCATTTATGCTTGAGCAAGCAACAAAAACAAATAATCAGGAAGCGCTAGCACAATTACATCAGCTCAAACAACCGCCATATAGTGCCAGTGAGGATATTGATGTACTGCGCAAATGGCTGATGTTGTTTGGCGGCTGTCTTTACAAGCAAACAAGTTACGAACCATTATTGAAACAACTTGCAAACGATAAGGACGCTTTACCAGACTTCTCTGGGGTATCAACGTCACTTCCAGCACTCCATCAAGAATTGTTTCACACCAACCTTTTTGCACAGATCCCTGAGCTCAATGTTCCCGTCTATTTTTTAGAGGGTAGGCATGATTACCAAGCTTCATCAAAGCTTGCTGAGAAGTACTTTAATGCGCTCAAGGCCCCCAAGAAAAAACTCGTGTGGTTTGAACACTCCGGGCATAACCCAATGTTTGAAGAACCTGCAAAATTTACAGAAGCATTGCTTTCAATTAAATACAACATTACATTCAAGCCATTAGAAGAAAAGGATATGACTTTGTTTTTCGCATGGGTCAAGAAACCCCATATTGCCAAGTGGTGGAAATCTGACACCTATGAAAAGTTCGTTGAAAAATATCGGCCAAAGATAGCTTCACAAAGTTATGTCTTCCCCTTCATAATGTACATCAACGAGAACCCAATGGGCTACATCCAATATTATCTTGCCGACAAGGTTGATGATGGATGGTGGAGCAAGACGCATGGACAACCAGCGGGCACCGTAGGAATGGACATCATCATTGGTGAAACTGATTATGTTGGTAAGGGCTTTGGTCCTATGCTTATTAAAAAGTTTATAGAAAAAATATACCAAGAAACCAAAACATCCAAAATCATCATTGATCCAGATGTGGGAAATATCGCAGCCATTCGCTGCTATGAAAAAGTTGGTTTTAGACGAGTCAAAGAAATCGATTCTCCAACCGAGCTTTTTGACACCGAAACCGGCAAGTTACTTTTGATGGAGTTGAAGCAATAAAACAATAAAAAAAAGGAAAAGGAGTTTTTATGCAAGGAATATCTATGCTGTTAACGTTAGGTTTTTGTGCATTATTAGCCGGCTGTGGTCAGCCGACAACAAAAATTTTACCAGAGCCAACCGCCAAAATAGACGTAGCGATTCGCTCAGAAGTTATCAATAATTTGGTCAAGGAGCTAACTGAATCATATGTATTTGCCGAAACAGCGCAAAAGATGAAAGATGATCTCCTTAATCGCCTCAAGAATGGGGAATATGATGCCATAAACGACGCCAAAGCCTTTGCCATGAAACTCACCGATGATTTGCGATTGATCAGTAAGGACAAGCATTTGCATGTTGACTATTCCGACAAACCATTGCCAATTAGCCTAGAAAAAGGAGAGCCCTCTCAGGCAGAAAAGGATAAACATGTGTTGTTTGATAAGCACTTTAATTTTGGTTTCGAAAAAGTCGAACGCATGCATGGAAACATTGGGTACATTAACCTGCATGGATTCCATGATGCAGAAGCCGGCAAAGAAACTGTTGCAGCAGCAATGACGCTCATTTCAAACACGGACGCATTGATCATCGACCTGCAACAGAATGGAGGTGGCCAACCAGCTATGGTAGCCCTAATCACATCCTACTTATTCGGGGATGAACCGGTTCATTTGAATGATCTTTACTGGAGAAAAGAAAATAAAACTGAAGAGTTTTGGACCACCCCAAACCTTGCTGGAAAAAAGTAAAAAAAAAATGTTTACGTTTTGACAAGTTCCCATACATTCTCAGGTGCAGAAGAATTTTGCTATAACCTCAAACATCTTAAGCGTGCAACGATTGTTGGCCAGACGACTGGCGGTGGCGCTCATCCATGCGACAGGCAGCGTCTGAACGAACACTTTAGTGCATCTATACCCAAAGGACGTGCAATCAATCCGATAACAAAAACCAATTGGGAAGGCACTGGAGTAGAACCTGATATCAAAGTTCCAGAGGACCAGGCACTTAAAATTGCCTATATAATGGCGCTGACCAAATCACTCGAAACAATGCAAGAAGAAGGCTTCAAAGAACCCCTAAAGCGGTTTATAAGACGGGCAGAATTTGAACTCGATCTTATGCGAAAGAAAGTTCCATCTACTATCAAACTTCCCGATACAAGAGCTGGCACCAAGATGCGCGCTTATTTAGATGTTATTAATTCTGGAAAGACCGAAGCTATGCTGAAATTTATTACAGAAAATTTTGCACCCCGTACGCTTGAAAAATTTCCAGCAAAGGATCGCGCTCATGCGTGCACAGACATGCACATGAAATATCAACATCTTGATCCTGTTAGGATAGAAATATCCTCCGAGAATGAAATCGAAATTTTTGCCTATGCAAAGGAGACTAGAGAATGTCTGATTATAAACCTCGAGCTTGAGCGTAAGGCTCCCTATCGCATAATCGATGAGATGATTCGTGGTTTATAAATCTAATGAAAAAGGAACCTTAATGAAAGAAAGAATAGCATTATGTATCAGCTGCTGCATGTTACTTGCAGGCTGTACGTTGTTTCAAAAGAAATCTGAAAGCTATCACGCTAAAACGATACAACTTCCTGATACGCAAGCTGGTAAAAAAATGAGTGCCTATTTAGATACGATCAATTCTGGAAAAACTGAAGCTATGCTGCAATTTATCACAGAAAACTTTGCACCCAATACACTTAAAGATTTTACGGCAAAGGATCGAGCTAGGGCGCTTACAAACATACACATGGATTGTGGTTGCCTTGATCCAGTTAGAATAGAAAAATCCTCTGAGGAAGAAATCGAAATTCTTACCTATGCAAGAGGAACTGAGGATTGGAATACTATAAGTCTCAAGCTTGAACCCAATGCTCCCTACCACGTAATAGATGAAATGATTCGAAAAGCTCAACCACCAAGCGAATTTGTTGGACATGGCAAGATGACTGAGTCGGAGATTGTTGGGGCCCTTGAGGTTTATCTCGATAAGCTGGTCAAAGCAGATCTTTTTTCTGGTGCCGTACTCGTTGCAAAGGATGGTAAACCAATATTCAGCCGTGCCTATGGAATTGCCAATGGTGCATGTGGTATGAAGAATAAACTCGACACAAAATTTAATCTTGGTTCGATGAATAAGATGTTCACCTCCGTAGCAATCGCTCAGCTTGTTGAACAAGGAAAAATTTCATACACCGATACGATAGGCAAACCTCTTCCGGATTATCCCAATAAAGGTGTTGCTGCAAAGGTAACCGTTGAACACTTAGTTACGCATACTTCTGGCCTTGGAGACTTCTTTGGCAAAGAGTATGATGATGCATCAAAACTTCGATTCATGAAAATTACAGACCACTTTCCTCTTTTTGTAAACAAACCACTTGAATTTAAACCTGGTACAAAGTTTAGATATAGCAATGCAGGGTTTATTGTTTTGGGTGCTATTATAGAGAAAATCTCAGGACAAACCTACTTTGATTATGTACGAGAACATATCTATAAACCAGCTGGCATGATCAACACCGATGCCTATGAACTTGACCGCGATATTCCAAATTTGGCTATGGGTTACACCAGGGATGAGAATGGGGTTCGACGAAATAATTTATTTGTTCATTGTGTCAAAGGCACCTCTGCTGGTGGTGGATTTTCAACAGTCGAAGACCTTTTTCATTTCGCACGTGCTCTGGAGTCTGGCAAACTATTGACCCCAGAGTATGTCAAACTAATTACCACATGCAAATTAAAGTCTTCTGAACCTCAAAATCGTCGTTATGCTTATGGCTTTGACGATATTATTGTTAATGGCCAACGTGTTTATGGCCATAGTGGTGGATTTACGGGCATAAATTCAAATCTCAGTATTTATCCGGAACTTGGATACATTGTAGCTGTAATGGCAAATTATGATTCGCCAGCAGCATGGCGTGTTGTGGAAAAGATTCAAGAGTGGATTACAAGGAAGTAACCATGCAAGAAAAAGCTATGAGAATATATAAGATTATTTGTTTTGCCGTAGTCGGCTTGATCATAGGGGTATTCTTATTCGCCCGCCCATACCGAATCTCAGGTGATTGTATGGAACCAGCTGTAAAGGATGGGCAGTTATGCTTTTTAAATCGCATATCACCATACTTGCGACATTACAAGATTGGTGACATTGTCTTGTTCAAGCACGATGAAAAAATTTGGATATCACGCATTGTAGCGCTGGAACATGACACCATTCAGATCACCGATGGAAGCGTAAGTGTAAGTGGTGTTTCGGATAAAGTTCATAGAAGCTGG
>CAZBUZ010000060.1:0-7813 GCA_964495205.1 uncultured Pseudomonadota bacterium
GTAAAAGTTCTGGTGGTGCATGGGTAAAGGATGCTCAAGGCAGCATAGAGCTTGCATTATCGAATATTAAAAAAGGTGGAAACCCACAAGCAATCGTTACCGGTGGTAAACCAGGCAACGGTGAACAATGGGAAGATTACTGGTTCAAGGTAGACAACGGTACTGTTTCTTGGGGTAAAGGAACCGTCGTAGGCCAAAACGAGATGATGCGTTATGTTGATCCTGCGCCTCTTGGTTTTGTGCAATACGTATCATTGGGTGGTTATTATAATGCACGCGTTGAATTTAAAGATATCACCTTTAGTGCTATTGAAGCCGCACCAAAAGTGATTAACTTGCCGGCCGAGTTTGAAGCAGAAGAAGGCAAGGTCAAACGTATTACCGTTGGTAGTCGCAATGGTGAGCTTGAGGTATGGGGTATAGCATTTGATGGATCTCTGTGGCGTTATGATACCTATTCAATGGCGCCAAATCCTTGGGTTAAACAAGAATTGAAATATTCTAGCGGTGATCTTTTGGCCGGACTTGAAGATGTTTCGGTGTCATCTGATGGGATCTTGGTTGGCTTAAATGTTGCTGGTAAAGCGATTAAATATAATTTTACGACCAAGACCTGGGATCTTATACCAGCGGGTTCTGGCAATGAAGACCTTGATTTTGAATTTATCAGTGTTGGCAATAAAGATACAATGTGGGCCGTGGATGTCGACATGCATGACATTTATCAATGGACACCTGACAAGGGTTGGGTTGTTCGAGCCGATGGTATAGGTGCCTATGTTGCGGCAGGTGTTGATGGTACCGTTGTCGGCTTGAATACTGCTGGTAAGGCTTTTATGTTTGAAGGTGGTCGTTGGATAGACATGCCTGGCGTTATTCTTGAACGCGTTGCGGTTGGTGATAAAAATAATATTATCGGCTCAACGGGCAAAGACAATGCCCTGTGGCAATGGAAGAATGGTAAGTGGGAACCTATGATTGGCAAGGATGGCAAGCCAGCATCAGGCCTTGATGTCATAGCAGTCAATGCAGCTGCGGGTGCAATCTTTGGTGCAGATGAAGATGGTGATGTGTACCACAAGGGAGAAGCTGGCGTAACAGTAACGGCACCTGCACCAGCTGTTGTTACAGCAGAAATAAAAAAGATTGAAGCAGCCCTTGCCGCACCAAAAGTTTCGACCGTTGTGCTTGCAGATTTATTGCCATTGGCGGTATCTATAGCGCCAGATGTTACCCCAGCAGAAGCCAAGGCGATCGCTGAGAAAAAAGCGTCTCCTGCTGTTATTGAGAAAGTAAAGAAAAAGATGCAGAAAGCTTTGACGACAGCAGAAGGCAAAAAGAAATTGAAGAAGGCTGTAAAGAAAAAGACAACAAAAGCAGCCAAAGCAGTCAAAAAGAAGAAAAAACAAACACGCAAAGAAGCTAAAAAAGCTGGCAAAATCAAGAAAAAGGCGATAAAGAAAAAAACAACGGGTAAAGGTAAAGCGCTCAAGAAGGCTGCTAAAGCGAAGAAAACGGCTAAGAAAGCAAGCAAGATCAAGAAAAAAGCTACGAAGAAATTGAAGAAAAAAGCGAGCAAGAAAAAGAAGGGTGCTAAAAAGAGCGCCAAGAAACCTAAGGCTAAGAAATCAAAATCTAAGAAATCAGCGAAGAAGTCGAAATCAAAAAAGAAATCGGCTAAAAAAAGCAAGAAATAGAATAGGCTTAAAAACAACATAAGGAAGGCGGGCGGTCTCAACAACCGCCCGCCTTTATTTCTGAATCGCAATAAGCTGCGATAAAGAGTGGGTAGTGTGTTAGGAGATTATTAACCTCCAGGGATTGGGGCTTATAAAAATCTCGTAACTTTTAAAATTGCTTAATTAGCGTCTGTTGTGCATCCAGTAGTCAAGAGCTGCTGTGCCAGCAATTGCAAGGGCTGCACCGAAAACCCCATAACCGGTTGTTGCTTGTGCTATTTTGCAGAGATCTGCTGAGCTACTTGCTCCACATGCTACTGCAACGTTGCCACGAGCCAAGATGCTAGCAACTTTGTATGCAACCGCAGCGATACCTGTGTACGCTAATGGACGCTTAGCCATGCTCAATAGCTTAGCCCAACGTGAAGTTTTTGGAGCGATTTCGCGTTCTTCTTCGCGGTGATAAGGAACGATTGCGCGATCCTGAGCTTCTTCTTGAGCTGTTGGAGCGATTTCACGCTCTTCTTCGCGGTGATAAGGAACGATTGCGCGTCGAGTTTTCATAAATTCAGCATGTCGAGGGTCTGTCTTTTTGACATAACGCTTGTTTTCATCTCTGACGCCGCCTCTTGGGCCTTCTGTCCAGCCGTTAAACATGGCATTCATGTTAGCGGTTGACGCGAACAACAAACCAGCGATAAGTAAACGTTTGAAAGAAATCATGATAAATCCTCCATTTTGGATTTTGAGATATAACCATCCATTTCCCACTGTCAGTCGCGGGTAATGTTTTTTACATTACAAACAAACAATACAAAATAAATAATTTAATTT
The DNA here is from genome assembly GCA_964495205.1 of uncultured Pseudomonadota bacterium. GTDB lineage: Bacteria > Babelota > Babeliae > Babelales > RVW-14 > GWF2-38-10. The sequence continues at coordinate 2,514 of CAZBUZ010000060.1, forward strand.
TTAATTATTTCAATGAACGTATAACCATAACCATCCATTTCCCACTGTCGCAGGAATTTTTTATATATCGACGGAGTTTAGCTGTGGCAATGCTGTCCTGATGTATGGGTTACGTGTGATGTACCACATCATGAACGTTTAGGGTTTGTTTAGGGTTTGTAAGAGATCGTTGCTTAGGGACTATTATTTTAGAAACTTGCTAACCATCCATTTATTACTGAACAAACCATCCATTTTCTTAAACCGTCCATTTTATTATTTACCATCTTAAGCTTTTAAAAAACTTTTGTAAAATGCCCCCGGGAGTCTCCCTAAAAAGGGGTAGCTTTGCAGAGTTTTTTAATAAAATCGTGAATTTTTGCGCCTGTTGTTTCAGCTTGTAATGTTAGCCAGGTTTTATTTTTGTTTCCCATCTCTTCTCGTAGAGGGGAATGAGTTATGAGATGTTGTAGGTGGTTTTGCAATTCCTGGGCCGTTGCCGCTTTGAGCAAACCGCCTGCAGCATGGAGACTTTCAGCTATATCGCGGCACATGTGGTAGTGGGGGCCGATGATACAGGGATTCCCCCATACAGCTGGCTCTAGGAGATTGTGCCCACCTACCGGCACAAAGGTACCGCCAAGGCAATAGACATCGGCGAAGGGGTAAAGAAAAAAAAGCATGCCTAGCTTGCAGATGACGAGGATGTCGGTTTGTGAAAAAAGCGAATTTAATGAGCATCCAAGATCATTGAGTGATGTTGGTGTTGGGGTTGCTGTTGTCCATAGCGTAAAAGGAAGCCCCCGTCCGGTGATTTTTTCGATAAGCTCTTGTTGCCAATGAAAATGGCGGGGTACGAGTATGAGACGTAGTGTGGGTGTATGTTTTTTGAGATTTTGATAGGTATTCAAATATACGTCCAATTCTCCTGCATGCAGCGAACCGGCGAGGACTATGATGTATGGGTGTGGTGCGATGTTGGCTTTGTGGGATTCTTGTGCCAGAAGTGCCTGTTTTTTTTCTGATACGTTCCAGGCTTTAATGTCACCAAGTATCGAGATTTTATGTTGTGGTAGGCCGAGTTTGGTAAATTGCTCGACTGCGTCTTGGTGCTGTGCAAAAACGTGGGTGAAAAGGCGGTAGAGGAATCCAATAAAGCGACGTTTCTGTGCCGAAGTCGGGTTTATGCGGCCATTGAGTAAATACAGTGGGATTTTTTTGAAATGCGCGAGCATAAGCAAATTGGGCCATATTTCTGCCTCGATGATAACTAAGGCTATGGGGCGAATGCGTTTGAATGCCAGTATCATAGGGACAAGAAAATCAAAGGGCATAAAACTGACATGATCTGCAGGTAATTTTTTAGCGACTTGCATGCCGCCAATTGTGCCGCAGGTGAGGTAGCATATCATGGTTGGATTTTCGCGTTTGCATTGCTTAATAAAGTTTTCTATCGATAGTACCTCACCAACCGAAACGGCATGAAGCCAAAGCACGGGAGATTTTGAGCGAGGCGACGGAACGAACCCTAGGCGTTCACGCCAGGGTCCAAATGGTTTTTTTTTCAGTAATCGCATGAGCATATATAAACTTACCGCGGGAAGCGAAATTATCTGGAGAGCTTGGTACGCGAAAAAAAACAATAAAAGGAACATTTTTATGCTTTCGTGGTATTGGTGAGAATCGTGGAAAGTATAGCGTAAATTAAATAAAAAGGTTATAAGATATAAGTTGCAATTCAGATTGTAATTGATTTTTGCGTGGGGGCCTTTTGACTTTACGCCTGCTATTCAGTAAGGTGGTAAAGTTGACCTGGAAAATGACGCATAAAAAATCTTCGTTTATACAACTTTAGTCCTCTATTTGGTTAGGAAAACGGCTTTAATTCAGCAATGAGTTAGGGCCGTTTTTCTTTTTATCACAAGAATATGTTCGTTTGTTTTGTTAATGCTGTACTTAAAAATCAAAAGACGAAATACTTGCTATCATGGGAATGTGATATAACTAATTATGCGAGGGAAAGGAGTGGTATGAAAAAGGTTGCGTTGCTGCTGGGTAGTATTTTTTCCATTGCCCCAGGTTATTACCTTAACGCAAAAAAAACAAGCGTTACCAAACAAGAAAAAAAACAAATATTACATTTGATAAAATATGCATCTGGATCCAATAAAACTGCTTATGCAGCTAATAAATTTTTAGCAGGATATTCAACGCTTAATCTGGGAGGGGAGGTTTTTAAGGGGCAGCGTGATCCTGCTGAACGCTTGAAAAAAATTCCCTATGATTTTACCGGCAAGACTGTTCTTGATATTGGCTCGAATCAAGGCGGTATGTTATTTGCCTTACAAGATAAGATAAAATATGGTATCGGCCTTGATTATGATTATAAACTCATTAATATTGCGAATAGGATTAGATCTTCTTGTCAGGCGAAAAATATTGATTTTTATGTGTTTGACCTAGAAAAAGATAACCTTAATTTGATACCTGATTTTATCAAGGATCAACGGGTAGATGTTTGTTTTTTTCTATCTGTTTGTGCGTGGATAAAAAATTGGCGCGGTGTTCTTGATGCAATCTACAAACTATCAAATACGCTTGTTTTTGAGTCTAATGGAACGGCTTATGAGCAGGAACAGCAGATAAATTATTTAAAGAAAAAATATGCTTCTATTCGTTTTTTAACCAAACCAGGCAAGAGAAATGCGCAACCTCTCGATAAATCAATAGCCCCAAGGACGTTTTTAATTTGTTTTAAAAATAACGAAAAACAAGCGATGGGGCTTGAATGATGATGAGGAATGGTTTGGGGCAATTTTTGGGGGTGTTTTTGCTTTTTGTTAGTAATTGTTCATATGTATCCGCAGTTACCTTTTTAGAGCTATCGCCCAAGGAGCAGATATTTGTAAATCGGCACCAAATTAAAGGGCGATTAAAAAAAAAATTAGATACTATTTTTGCACATATTCCCAAAGAATTACAAAGTTTGCTCAGCGGAGAAGATGTTTCCACAAATAGGGAAGAGATATTAGATCTTTTTAAAAAGTCAGGTTTTACCGTCTATATGCTTGTTTTGCCAAACGAGGGAGTTGATAGAAATGCGGTTCGTGCATGGATGCGTGCTATTCATGCAGTTGTTAGACATAGCAGTTTACCTGAATTTTTTCTTAAAATTGGTTTTGATAGGCGATACCCAAGAGTTTGTCTGAGCCGAATTGTTGTTGCAGACTTCATAAATCATCTTTTAAGTTATACCCAATTTGGGATTACAGGATTGGCAAAAATTGAAAAAAAATTATATCACCGTCCATGGCGGGATTGGGATTTGCTTGATGTTAATTATGTTGTTTTATCGCCAACTATTAACGCAAAATCATTGGCTTGTTTAAAAAATAAAAGACCTTGCTTTTTTAGCGAGCGGGGTAAACAAGCTTTTGAGAATTTTAGAAAGACATCAGGGTGCGTTTTTTTGAAAAATTTTTTTGATGGTGCTTGGGATTGTTACAATCCATGTAATTTTCTTATCGATGATAAGAAAAAGTTGCTTTATAACGTGGATAGCGAGCCTGATATTAATTGCAATCTTAATCGAGTTAATCTTCTTATGAATCAGGTTATTGGTAAAGGGTTGCAAAATTCGCCCAAATGACATTAATTAGCAAGGATTTGTTGCGGGATAGAGCTTGCGATAAATGGTGATTAATTTTTGAGTGATTGTTTTTGCCGTAAACTGATTTTTAACAAGGTGATAGGCATTTATACCGAGCCGTTGCGCTATTGTTGGATTTTCAATAAGATATTTTATTTTTAACGCTAGATCAGTGGGGCTCTTGGGATCGATAAGGAGCCCTGTTTTTTGTTGTTTAATAACCAGATGAGCTGTTCCCGCCTCCTTTGAAAGGATGATGGGTTTTTTCATTAAAGCAGCTTCTAGAATGCAAATGCCAAATGATTCTTCTAGGCTTGGTAAAACCTTTACATCAGAATAATAGAGAAGATCTGGTGTTTCTTGAACTGCTCCTAGTAAAAAAACGTGGTTATTGAGATGTCGTGTTGTAATTTCACGAGCAATTTCTTCTTTTTTTGCTCCTTCTCCAGCTAGCATGAGGTAAACGGGTGTTTTGTATTGATGAATGAGTTTGTCGATAGCTTTAATGAGTCCGATATGATTTTTACATGCGTAAAAATGTGCAATCATGCAGATAATGGGGAGTTTATCATCAATGATAATATTGAATTTTCTTTTAAAAAATTCTTTTTTGCTCATCCTGCATGGTCTGTAATTTAGAAACTTTTTTTCATCACAAAAAGCGGGTAAAAAGGTAATTTTTGCAAGGTTTTCATCGTTGGGGTTATTCGCATACAAATTATTTTTTAACCGCGGGCTTGACGTGATGATGGTATTAATAAGGTTGGGGAGTGGGTTTTTATCTTTATTTGCTAGATATGCTTGGTCAGTGCCATGGTAATGAGCAATAATTTTTACAGGCATTTTTTTTGCAACAGCTTGCGTGGCTTTGTATTCCTTAAAAACATGCGAATGGATGATATCAACCTTATTTTCTTTGCAAAAATTATATAAAAAATTGCTCATGTTTTTTTCGTAGTTGTTTCTATGAAGTGAACAGGTAAAAAAAGGTAGATGCCTGTTTTCAAGTTCTTGCTGAAATCGAGAACCTTGAGAAACTAACATGGAAACATGGCAATTAGCCTCAAGAAGTTTGCGATATATAGTTAAGGTTAGCTGTTCCATACCACTCCAAATTGGCTTTTTTTGTAGCATGATTTGTAAGATATGAGGGGAGGAGGTATTGTTAGGGATTGCTTGGTCAAAACAAGCAAGAAAAAGTGAGAAGACGATTAGTGATTTCATTATTATCTTCATTTTTACTCTCGCGTTTGGTTTTAAGCAATATCTTATTTCAACATATCTTTTCCTATGCGAAAGGCAAGAACCCTCTGAATAAAATGGCTTTTTTAATTTAATTTTATTGGAGATGCTTGGGAATGTGCCAAAAACTATTATTTTTTAGGGTAAAAGGATTTTTTTTATTTTCTAATATAAAATTAAAATTATTGACTTTGTTTTATTTCTATCACTAGACTAATACTAGTGATTGAGTAATGTATACTCAGTTAAATGAAAAGGAAAAAAGTATCTGCTTTTTCTAATAAAGGAGAATTCGATGAAAAAGCTTGTCGTGGCTCTGTTCGCATTAAGTTTTGTTGTAGCTGGGCTGAATGCTGTTGGTTACCAAGAATCTAATGGTTACCAAGAATCTAATGGTTACCAAGAATCTAATGGTTACCAAGAATCTAAT
>CAZBUZ010000061.1:0-7743 GCA_964495205.1 uncultured Pseudomonadota bacterium
AACCTCCGTGCTAACGATTGAGAAAAAGTAAAAGGATTTTTTCAAGCTACAAATCATCCCATCTCAAGTGGTTCTCAAAACAAACCTTGAAAATTCGAGCGGCGCGCTCGAATTTTCTTTTATCGGCTTAAGATTTCATGTATACTTCTAGTAAACACCCAAAACGAGGAGGAATATGTTCAAAAGAGATTTTTATTTAAAAAAAATAGAACAAACATTTCGTGTACATTCGGTTTGTGCTATTTTAGGCCCCCGCCAAGTTGGAAAAACAACACTTGCCAGAGCATTTATTCAAGAAAATCTCGGCGGTGTTGCACGCTTTTTTGATCTTGAAAACCCCTTGGATCTTGGCCGTTTGGACAACCCAATGCTCGTGCTTTCGGCTGAACCAGAAAAACTTATTGTTATCGACGAAATTCAAATGCGGCCTGACCTTTTCCCCATAATCCGTGTTTTAGTTGATAAACCTGATCATAAGCGCAAACTGCTCATTTTAGGCAGCGCTTCGCGCGACTTAATCCAACAATCATCAGAAACATTAGCCGGCCGCATTGGCTACATTGAATTACCACCATTTTGTCTCAATGAGGTTAAAAATGCCTCACAACTTTGGTTGCGCGGAGGATTCCCTCTTTCCTATTTGGCGTCAAGTGATGCTGATAGTCTTTTTTGGCGCCAACAATACATAAAGACTTTTCTAGAGCGCGATATTCCTTACCTAGGGTTTAATATTCCGCCGCAACAAATACGCCGATTTTGGCTTATGCTCGCCCATTACCACGGCCAAAGATTCAATGCAAGCGAAATATCTCGATCGTTAGGTGTTTCAGATCAAACCGCCCGAAAATATCTTGATATTCTCGTAGGAACCTTCATGGTTCGAGAGCTCACACCTTGGTATGAAAATATTCAAAAAAGACAGGTGCGCGCCCCCAAAATTTATTTCCGCGACAGTGGAATTTTACATGCATTGCTTAACATTAAGGATGCGGCAGAACTTGATGTTTATCCACGGCTAGGTGCCTTTTGGGAAGGCTTTGCCCTTGAGGAAATTTTGAAAGCCTACGATGGGGCGCCAGAAGAAGCATTTTTTTGGGCAACCCACACCGATGCTGAAATTGACTTGTTTCTCATCAAACATGGAAAAAGGTTAGGCTTTGAATTCAAATACGTCGACGTTCCTCGCGTTACCAAGTCAATGCAAACAGCCATAACAGATCTCAATCTTGATCATATCACTGTTGTCTACCCGGGTAAGGAAACTTTTTCGCTCACCGAAAAAATCACCGCTCAAGGACTTGAGTCGCTGGTAGAAACAATCACCGAGCGATAACCCCAAAAAGGATTTGCCAGCTCTGGCGGCAAAGGACTTTTTTATGATTAAGGCCGCCAATTTTCTTGGCGGCCTTTTTTGTTTTAATTTATATCAAGCAACTCAACATCAAAAATTAATGTTGCATCAGGTGGGATAGCGCCCGGCACACCACGTTTGCCATACGCAAACTCCGCAGGAATAACCAAGCGACGCTGCTCGCCGACTTTCATACCACGCACACCCTTTTCCCAACCAGAAATTACCTGGCCAGCATTTAAGGTAAACGTAAAAGGTTTGCCATGATCGTGGCTGCTATCGAATTTTTGTCCCGGCACATTGCTACCACTATCAAGCCAACCGGTGTAATGTACGGTCACCGCATCGCCGTCAACGGCAACTTTGGCATCAGCAGCACCATCCTTGTTGATCTGATACTTGAGTCCGCCTTCAATCGTCGTCCAATCTTTTTTTGCTTCTTTTTCAGGCGCCGAACGCAACGTTACCGGCTGCCGACTACGAATCACCGGTGTTGGTTTTTCTTTCTCCGGCATCTGACAAGATGGCAACACCGTTCCCATCATCAGCATCCCACCAAGTAACTTTAATTTGTTATCGATCATACGTTTCTCCTTTTTTGTTTATCAGCCCGCCGCCTTGCAGGCGATGGTTCGATACGCGCGCCAAAGGCGCGCACTCACCACGAGCGGGCTTTTTTTACCCTTTACTTCAAGTCATGTTTCTTTACGCTACTTTTTCATCAATCATTGTCTTCGCTCGCGCCAGCAACGCATCAACAGTCAAGCCAAACTCTTGCTTACCATCAGGGTGCCGCAAGGTCACCGTTCCAGCATCAGCTTCTTTCTGGCCAACAACCACCATCCAAGGAACTTTTTCAAGCTGCGCGCGTTTAATTTGGGCGGAGATCTGATCAGACGACTCATCAAGCACCACACGTAAGCCAGCAGCCTTGAGCTTAGCCGTAACATCCTTAGCATATGCCTCTTGATGTTCAGAAATTTTCAGTACACGTACTTGCTCAGGGGCAATCCACAATGGCAGATTTCCTTTGAAGTGCTCAAGGATAATGCCCATGAAGCGCTCAATAGAACCCATAATCGCACGATGAAGCATAACCGGCGTCTTGCGCGATTGGTCTGCATCCACGTATTCAAGTTCAAAGCGCATTGGTAAGTTGAAATCTACCTGCACGGTACCCAACTGCCACTCACGACCCATGGCATCCTCAACCCGCACCTCAATCTTGGGACCATAAAACGCACCTTCGCCTGGCTGAATAATGTAAGGCGTACCGCGGCGCTCAAGCGCATGGCACAAGGCATCTGTTGCCGCTTTCCACATCTCATCGGTACCCATCGACTTTTCCGGACGCGTAGAAACCGCCATGGAAATTTTCTTAAACCCAAACGGCTTATACACTTTTTCAACCAGCTCCATGCATCCCATAATTTCTTGTTCAAGCTGATCAGGTCTGCAATAGATATGCGCATCATCCTGGGTAAATTGACGCACACGCAATAATCCGTGGCGTACCCCTGATAACTCAAAGCGATGGACCATGCCGAACTCAGCCACACGCAACGGCAAATCACGGTATGAATGAAGCTTTTCCTTGTACATCAATACACCGCCAGGACAATTCATTGGCTTAACGCAATTGACCTCACCATCTGCCGTATTGGTAAAATATATCATGTCTTTGTAGTTGTCATAGTGCCCAGAAGTCTTCCACAAGCCTTCACTCATAATCATTGGCGTACGAACTTCTTCGTAATCACCCTCTTGCAATGAGCGAGTAAATTGAATCAAATTATTGTAAAGGATTTGTCCTTTATGCCGAAAAAACGCCATTCCCGGAGCTTCATCATGGAAGGTAAACAAATCCATCTGCTGACCCAAGCGACGGTGATCGTACATCTGCGCTTCTTCAATGTGCTTCAAATAAGCATCATATTCGCCTTTTGTCGCAAACGCCACGCCAGCAATACGCTGCAACGGAATGCCATTGCGATCCGCTCGCCAATAAGCACCAGAAATACCGGTCAGCTTAAAAAACTTTATTTCCTTGGTCGAGGCTACGTGCCCACCTTTACAAAGATCAAAAAAATCACCCTGCTGAAAAACAGAGACCGTAGCATCAGGAATTTGCTCAATTAGTTCACGTTTAAATTGATTATCAGGAAACAATGCACACGCTTCATCTTTTGAGATATCCCGACCTTCAATTTTGAGATTACGCTTGGCAATCTCATGCATCTTATTTTCGATAAGCGCCAACTGCTCTTCTTTAAAATTATGCTCAGGCAAAAAATCATAAAAAAAACCCGTCTCCGTCACCGGCCCAATAGTCAACTTCGTGCCTGGGAACAATTCCAACACTGCGTGAGCTAACAAATGTGCTGCAGAATGCCGCACTTGATACACCGGATCATGCAACTGATTTTTTTCTTCCATGACGCATCCTTTACAGAGCTTACCTGCAAAAAAACAATATTTTTTCACTAGCCCTGATCCTACCATAGAACGAGGAAATCTGGAAGCCTACAAACAATGAAAAAAGCCACCGCAATCAGGACGATTATGATGGCTTTTTTTAGCAAAAATTAGATAAATATTAGGCAACAGGCGTCAATGAACCACCAGTCACAACGCTTGCCAATCCACTGGTCAATCCAAAACCAAGCGTCAACATAAGCATGCCACCTTTATATTTTTTGAAAGGAGCATACAGAATGCTCAGCCCCAAAGGTGCCGTCACATTCAAGACTATGTTTCTTGTGCGTAATTCCTGCATGCCAATCTCTCGCTGCCCGAACTGGCGAATGGCATGAGATGCATACACGCTTCTTGCTATAGAGCTTGGTGAAAATTCACCACCAACACCCAACTCAATTTTCTCATCAGCATCCAAGAAATTAAGGTCATCGCCGATAAAAAAAATAAAATTAAGATTAATCGCTAATTCAATCTTAATACCAATCGATCGAATATCCGCTTGAATTCTTCTTGTCTTAATCTCACCTGCCGCATTTTTAAATACCATATCGAAAGCAGGATCCTGGGTATCAACAAAAAATGCACCATTAGGATCAACAGCCCAAGCAAAACCGCTCACCTTAAAATTACGCAAACGTTTGATGAGCGCTTCTTGAGCCGCTTTAATGGCCGCACTCAGTTCAGGGGTCAGCTTATCGCTAAATCCATCAACAATGGTATCCATGGCGGTAATAAGTTCTTGTTCCGTAAATGCTGTTCCCGTGCTGGCTCGTACCTGCTTGGAGGCCTTACCCAAGGTGATTCGATCGGCAGCTGATATGTTTTCACTGGCCAAGATATGACCGCTTGCTTGATCCAAAGCTTCGCGAGCCAAAGAAACAACTGCTGAATCTTTTGCGGCACCAAAAGCCGTACCACAAACCAATGTACACCATAAAACAGTTCTGAAAAAATGCATAAAAACTCCTTGCGTAAAAACACAACGTATTAAAAACTGTGCACATGTTTACACAAAAAAAAATAAGCGTCAAACAAAAAACAACTTCGTTGCATCACGCTTCATCACCTTGCTACAATAAACGTGAATGAAATGTTTAATGATGCGTTTTAATTCTAAGATGGATCCCGCCCCGGCTCAAAGTCCGGGGTGACAAGGAGCCGGGATGACAAAAACCAAAGGGGTGTACGATGGAAGGCAAATGCAAGTCCACTAAGCCAACGTTGCAAGAACTCACCGCAAAACTATCTCAAAACAATCCAGCATTCCGCGCTAAACGCGTTTTTATCCTCGACACCAATGTGCTACTCCACGACCCGAATGCATTGTTCGCCTTTAAGGGTGTCGTCATCGGCATCCCATTTATCGTGCTTGAAGAGCTTGATAAATTTAAACGAGAGCCAGGAGAAAAAGGGCTCAACGCCCGCCAAGCGATCAGAACACTTGATGATCTGCGCAACAAAGGATGTCTCGACACCGGCGTCATCATTAATAGTCACATCAACTCACTCCTGAAAGTTTATAAAAACCCACCAGCCATCACCTTCTCATCACTCTCACAAGCTATTCATTACATTAAAGATAATCTCATCATCCAAACGGTACACGATCTCATCAAAGAAGGGTATCAAGTCACCCTCGTCACCAAAGATATCAATGTGCGCGTTAAAGCAGATGCTCTCGGCCTAGAAGCCGAAGATTACACCAAAGGGAAAATTAGCTACGAAACGTTTTACAAGGGGTGGACGCGTATTGCCATGCCAGGCCATGATCTCAATATGCTCACCCACCAAAGCATACAAAGCGTTGTTGCCAATCTTGAAATCTGGCCCAACGAATTTGTTCTCTTAGAGAATGAAGACAAACCAACCCACTATCGCCTCTTCCGTTATTTAAGCAACAAAAAATTCCGTGAAGTTGATAACATTCGCCTCCTCAATGCCTTTGAAGCAAAAAACGTACAACAACTCATGGCGCTTGATCTGCTCATGGACGATGATGTAAAACTGATCACGCTCGTTGGTCCAGCCGGAACAGGAAAAACATTCCTTGCTTTGCTTGCGGGTCTTTATAAAGTTGCTTATGAGCACCTCTATCGTAAGTTTCTCATCACCCGCCCCGTCATTGCCCTAGGCGCAGACGTCGGCTACTTGCCCGGCACGCTGGAAGAAAAATTGCATTACTGGATGCAACCAGTACACGACAACCTGGAATTCATCTTTAGTAAAATGATGCGCGACACTGAAGAATTTTATAATATCAGTGGCAAAAGCGAACGCAGCCGCAAACGCGATGAGAAACGCCAACAACAACATCCATCCCGCCACCATCACCGTGAACATCAACTCATGGCTGACGAACCACATATCGTTGAACAACTCCAACGCAAAGGACTCATCAGCCTCGACGCTATCACCTACATGCGTGGCCGCTCGATCCCATTCCAATTCGTTCTTATTGATGAGGTGCAAAACCTTTCGCCGCACGAAGTTAAGACAATTGTCAGCCGCGCAGGCGAAGGCACCAAGGTCATTCTCGCCGGCGATCCTTATCAAATCGATTCACCGTATCTAGATTTTACGAGCAATGGGCTCACCGTCACCACTGAAAAGTTTAAGGAATACGATATATTTGGTTCGGTCTTCTTAGAAACAAGCGAACGCAGTGAATTGGCGAAATTAGCTGCTGAAATTTTGTAACTAAAACCGTGGGGCGCTTGAGCGCCCCATCATGTCTCTATTTCTATCTCATAAGGAGTACTCATGTTTACCCGAAAAGCTCAATATCCTATCGAAGACCTTATTTTAGAACGCTGGTCACCACGCGCGATGTCTGGAGAATCAATAAAACAAGAAGATTTTTTACGTCTTATCGAAGCCGCCCGGTGGGCTCCATCCTCTTATAACGGTCAGCCATGGCGCTTCATTTTCGCATTCCGGCAAACCCCAGCCTGGGATAAACTGTTTGATCTCATGGTCCCCTTTAATCAAAGCTGGGCCAAACAGGCCGCCGTCTTAGTCATTCTTGCGTCAAAAAAAACATTTGAGTTTAATGGCAAACCTGCGCGCACCCACTCTTTTGATGCTGGTGCTGCATGGGAAAACCTTGCACTGCAAGCTCACGCCATGGGTTTGGTAGCACACGGCATGGAAGGCTTTGATTACGATCGTGCGCACAGCGAACTAAAGATCCCTGACGATTATGATGTTGAAATGATGTTTGCCATTGGCAAGCCAGGCCGCAAAGAAGATTTACCGCAAGATTTGCAGGAACGAGAAGAACCATCCAACCGCCAACCCATTAAAGACCTTATTTTTGAAGGGCAGTGGAAGAAATAAGCCCCATCATTTCATCAACCGTTTGTTCAATGGTCATATCACCATTATCGATCACCACGGCACCTTCTGGCACACGAAGCGGCGCCACGGCACGGTCCATGTCGCGCTTATCGCGTTCGGCAATGTGGGCTTTGAGCGCAGCAACATCCTGCGGCTTACCCGTTTTGCGCTCAAGATACTCAGCCATGCGCACCGCACGAATCTCAAGCGACGCCGTCAGGAAAAACTTATGATCTGCATCAGGATAGATCACGGAACCACAATCACGCCCATCAGCAATGATGTTATGCTTGCGTCCCATGGCCCGCTGCACCTCAAGCAAACGCTCACGCACCTCGGGGTTGGTGCTCACGCGTGATGCTGGCTGATCAAGTTCTACCGCTTTTAAAAATGGCGTTATTTCTTCGCCTTGGTAACACACCACGGGACGATCATCATGAAAACTGTAGGTGATATCGTTAATGAAAGAAAAATCAGGGTAAACACCCTGCCCCCCTGCATACGCCACCGCTCGGTACAGCAATCCCGTATTTACATGATAAAACCCCAGCCGCTCGGCTAACAATTTCGCTACCGAA
>CAZBUZ010000062.1:0-541 GCA_964495205.1 uncultured Pseudomonadota bacterium
TGGCAAGCAGCCCAAATTTCCCAAGATCTTCTCGTGACAAATCACCCCACAGGGTGCGAATGATGGATGTTATCATTGCCCTTGCTCCTTTTTTAGTGGCAAAAAATTGCTCAAAAAATCTTTTTAGCTTTTTGAGCACAATCATAGCCCAACAACGGAGTTATCATCATAACGAAGACCGTGCATAAAATGAACTTTTAAATTTTTATCGAGGATACAGCATCACACTTCTCAAAAAGAGCCCAACCACGGCAAAAACCATTTGGGTTCATCAATAAAGATCGTATGTTTAGACTCTTCAAACAACTCAACCAGCGCACGAGGAGGGTTTTGCAACATGACTTCAACTCGATCGAAATCCATCAACGGCTAGCCCATCCGCGCATCACGCTCATCGCATCCCCTTCCTCAATCCCACCCGAACTCACTATAAAAAACATCCTTGCTCACCAAGTCCAATACTTGTTTCAAGTGCGACGGCATATTCTGAGGCAGAGCTTCCATCGCAAACCAGGTCACATCATCACATTTGTGCGGCTCC
>CAZBUZ010000062.1:551-1014 GCA_964495205.1 uncultured Pseudomonadota bacterium
AAACAGTCGCCTCGACGTAAAAACCTATCGTTTCAACACCATCAGGCTGGAGGCAATGAAGCACATGCACAATTCTTAAAGTTTCTCGCTTCAGTCTTATGCCCAGCTCTTCGTAAGCTTCGCGGATAAGGGCATGCGTAATCGGTTCATTGCCATCAACTCCACCGCCAGCACAACAATATAAACCATCATGGCACCCAGTGTGATAGCGACGAATAAGCAAAATCTCATCCCCCTTGCGCAAAACCAGTGAAACATAAGGACCGATTTTGAAACGTTCTTTTTTCATTAAAAAAACCTTTGTAGTGTTTTATTATTCACGGCTGGGCACTGACGGTTGGCCTGTGCCCAGCGCATAATGACTATTCAACAATCTTGTTTTCTTCTACAAGCTTCTTATTCGTATTGCCTACAAATAACGCAACCGGAATCCAGATGCCTAATAACACAAATGATATTGCTG
>CAZBUZ010000062.1:1024-7410 GCA_964495205.1 uncultured Pseudomonadota bacterium
TGGACGATCTTCCGCCAAAAGAGTCAATCCACCCCTTCGCTTTAAATTTAACATCCTTACTTGTTGGGATGTACATCACTTCTTTGGTTGGATTGTTTAACGCATAGCTGATTCCTTTGATGACAACCATAATGCCGAAGAATGCCCATATCATCTCAAGATGAGTGGCACCCATAAAATGGAATCCAGCAACAGAAAGAATTGAAAGACCGATCAAAATCGGAAATGTAAGCAAGCAAAAACGCAACCCAAACTTTCTCATAAAAAAGCTTGTCCCAACCAATGCAAAAAACAAGGCCAAAAAGTTTGCTGCTTCACCATTTTTGGCAACGAAAGAGGACAACGCTCCCGGACCCGTAAAGGTCTCTGCCGCCGTACTTTTCATTTGGTATTCCATAATGGTGCCAATAACCTCATAAAAGGTAACAACAACAAAAACTCCTAAAAGGTATGGCCGCGTTACCAAAAGTTTTAAACCCTCAAAAAAACCTGTCTTTGATTTCTTCTCTGATGAAACTTCAGCGACTGTAACGTCCTGCGGCACAACCATCAGAAATAGTTGCACCAGGAAAGGAACAAGCATAATCAAAATAGCGCCAATTGTGATCAATATAGGCAAGCCTAGCGTTTGTGAATAATTATCAACAAACATGGTCCCACTAATCGTCGCCAGCTGCGTAAAAAACAAAATCATTCCATACCCTTTTTTGGCCGATTCTGTGGTAACCGTGCTTGCCACAAATGCCCAAAAGAGCGCATTGGGTGCTATGGATCCAAAACTTTCAAGGATGCAATATGAAAACCATCCCAAAAACTTCCCCGGAATCCAAGAAACAAAAGGATACAGAAATGAATTTGGGCCAACAGAAATCGATGCAGGATTTAGGTAGTACATCGAAAGCATGTATGCCGTTGATAAAAACAATGCTCCGTAAAAAAAGCATACCACAAAAAAGAGCTTGTCTTTCTTTACCAAGTCAACAATTTTGCTAAACAAAATCAGCAAAAGAGCAATAATGATAACTGATGTTATTTTTGCCATCGGCTGCCATTGCTTGAACCCAACCAAGTCGTTAAAGATCTCATCCTTCATCGCTCGCAACATCCAGTATGGACCGAGAATAAACATCAACGGCAGCGACAAAAATAAAAACTTTTTAAACTCTTCTCTGGTCATGTTTCCCCAAAGCTTTTTGCCTATAGGGGTAAACAACCCAACAATGACGCAGGCAATGGTGCCCAAGCCAATAAAATGACTGAAACTAAACATAAAGATCCTCCTCATAAAAACCACAAAATAATACTCCACGCCGCATACCTAGGTTCATAGGGCGCATTATACGCTTATGCTCAAGGGGATTTATCCCGTATCTGCCTGTGTGGTAAAAAATATGAGTTGTCTGGAGGTTGTAACCTCTTTACGGGATGATTCCCTGTAAAGACATTACAAAAAGAAACGTTTCATTTAGAAACCATCTTGAATATCCTTACACTTTAGTATTACATTAATTCCATCTAAAATCAAAAACATTTTGTATTTTTTAATTTTCTTGCAAATGACAGATATTGGCGTAAACTTTATATAGGAAACAAAAGCAAAAACTCACACTTTCATAAGGTATATGGGTTGCATTTTTTAGCCAAAATAAAGGTGTGTGATGTTAAAAAAAATAAAAAAGGCGCAGCGTGCGCACCGCTATGTTTTGACCGGCGGCCCAGGCGTCGGTAAAACATCACTCTTAAAAAAACTTCGTGATCACGGCTTTCATACCATTTCAGAGGTCGCAACTTCACTCATTGAACAAGCGCTTAAACAAGGATTGCCAAATCCAGCGCATGGCAAAGATGTTATAACATTTCAAAATAACATATGGGCAACTCAGTTAGACCTTGAATGTGAGCTTCAAGAAAATCAGATCGCTTTTTTAGATCGCGGGCTTCTTGATAACCTTGCCTATTACGAGTTTAATGGGGTACAAGCACCACAAGAACTCTTTGTAGCCGCACAAGCAATCAATTATAAAAAAGTTTTTGTGCTTGATTTTCTTGATACCTTCCAAAACACCGCAGTACGTAAAGAAAACATTCAACAAGCAAAAAAAATTCATAACCTCATCGCCGACAAATATGCAACATTCGGCTTGCCAATCGTCACCGTGCCATCATTTGCAAAAGATAAAGAAGGACGCCGCCTCTCCGCACAAGAAAGCATCATAAAACGAGCTGAATTTGTACGCGAAAATATGCAATAATCAAAAACTTTCCGAGCCTTAATTGCGCATTATTTGCCTAGAATAAGAAGTCGTGCTAGCTTAAAGCCAAGGAAAATCGCTTATTTGTACCCATAAAACATTATTACATAGGTTTTTATGAAGCTAACAAGATCCCTTTCATGCCTCTTTCTCTTGTGCTCAACACTATCAGCAATGGAAACAACCCCAAACATAGATTTTCAACAACTCACAGAATCATTCGACCGTGAGTTAAATCTATTTGCGCACACGCAAAGCCAATTGCCATTTTTAGGCACGCAACAACCTTTCGGATGGACATCTTATGATAACCTCGACCAAGCAAATCAAGATCCCAAAGAACAAACATATAAATGCCTGCCATTTGTTCAAGGACAAGTCTTTCCTCCCGGCAAAAAAATCATTCTTTTTGGTGATATCCATGGCAATTATGAAGCTTTAGATTGGGCACTTTCCTTCATTAACCAAAATCCTGAGATCGCACCAAATCCTCATTACCTTTTTCTTGGTGACTATATCAACCGCAGCCGCCAATTTTGGGATGCTTCTGATGATACGCTGGTATATAACCGCTTACTTGCTCTTTACAACCAAAACCCTCAGTGTGTTACACTCTTACGAGGCAACCATGAAGATATTCGAGCACTGTACCGCTTTGATGCCTTCCGCGAAAATCCAAGTATTTTCGACGCACAACCCACCATGCGTTTTAAAATTGCAACCTCTTACGAGTTTTTACCTGCGGCTTTTTTTGTCGGCTGTCATGACCAAGAAACAGCACAAACAGGATTTATACAATTTTGCCATGGCGGCATAGAACCCAATTTTAATCCGCAACCATTTCTTTCAAACATTCCGCTTAATAGCAGCGCTGTATGTTCTTTTTTGCCAATGCACCCGTCAAAAAACACATGGGATTCTCGTCTTGGCCTTTTATGGAATAGCTTTTGCCAAAGTGAAGAAGATACACCAGACCGCGTCCATGGCAGCATTAACTTTGGTAAACAACATACGACAACCTATTTAACAAACGCAGCCTCACCAAACACAACGCTTTATGGTATTTTTGGAGCACATCAACATTATCATGAGGTCTTAAAAGAAATGAAGTTCAATAGTGGCCTTGCCTGCATGCATGGCGGCATCGTACACATTTTAACAAGTGCCCACAACGATCTTCCATGTTATTCGTTCTGCGTCATCACCGTGACAGAACATCCAAAAGATTGGCATCTTGAGGTCTACTCCCATCTCAAAGGAAGAGATAAGCCTGGTCAATTTATCATGACGCGCTGCAGGCCATTATTTTGCCAACCAATATGCGCAAGAACAATGCCTATCTTCCCACCGCCAATCGATCACTCGGAAGCACCAAATCCCCCCCCATCATACCCTTGTGCATGAGTTTTATAAACCCAAGTTTTTTTCCGCAAACGAGATACCATATTTTTACATTTTTCTCACAAAACCGTATACTCTGCTTTGAGTTATAATGCTTAATGCCCCCCACAAGGGAAAGGAGATGTATGCCGAAAGGTGGAGTATCACGGTATTTATTATCATACCTCATTATTTTTCATATCATTAGTTCGTTATGTTATGCAACATCTGTATTTAAATTTGTTCTCACTGGTGGACCTAATGTCGGCAAATCGACACTCCTAGAAGCACTTGGAAAAGAGGGTTTTCAGATCATACCTGAATCAGCACGCGAACTTATTAAAAAAGCAAAAAATGCCGGCCGCCCAAAACCAGCTCATAACGAAAACTTAGTGGAACAATTCCAAAAAGATCTTTTTAGGCTACAAACAGCAAAAGAAAATCAATGCAATAAAGGTTTAATCTTTCTCGACCGCTGCCTTATTGATGGGCTTGCCTTTTGCACCTATTACAACATCCAACCGCCAGAAGGTCTTCTAAGAACAATCCAACAAACAAACTACGAAATCGTCTTTCTCATTGATTCGCTCGAACCGCTCATTCGGTATAAGGATCCTGATATGGGAAAGCGATTGCATGAACTTCTTACACAAATATACCAAGAATATGGCTACACATTCACCAATAAAAAACTCATTAGAGTTCCTGCTTTTTTATTCGATGAACAACAAAACTATCTCAGTCTGCAGAATAGCGTTCAAAAGCGCGTTAATTTTATCTTAGAGAGAATCGCTACTTACAAAGCCGATGTAATTAATCCACCTCTTGCATCTGCATGAGTTCTAGAGCTTCTTCATCACTTAACACCGTTTCATGATCAATAAGATATTGAATTTGGAATTGAGCCAATTTTTTATCAAATTTATGCGGCAATTTGTAGGAAGCCTTGTAATGTAACCCCATAAAAGGAATACCAAGATTTTTTGCCGCCTGCTTAACTGAAACAACGTTTTTCATTTTATTATCCACAAAAATAATCCGTGAAGGCCGCCATCCAATCCAGTCTAAAAAAGCCAACAAAACATTCCCCTTATCACAATAACTGGCAAACAAAACCCCTTTTTTAAACATAGGATGACGCTGTTTATAAGAAAGTTGGGTAAATTCATGGCTTTCCACATTGGGAAAGGCGCTGGAAAAATCAAATCCAAACCCCTTAATTTCTTCTAAGCGCGTATCTTCAAGGTGTTCGATCAGGTGATATTTTCCGGTAAAGCATGCCGTAAGCGCAATAACCTTTATTGACTTGCGCTGCAACAATGTAATAAGATCTGGCGTTTTTTTATCCACCAACATGCGATTGCGATCTAAAATGGCCCTACTACGCACCCGAGCTTGGTGCCCATGAGGAAGTTTCTTAAGAGCCCCGCGAATCTCTCGCCGTTCTTCTTTAGTAGCACGATGAATTGTGTCAGCCCCTGTTAAAAGAACCCTATCAATGTCAAAAATAACAAGTGATTGAGCATCAAGTTTATCTACCTCTGCCCACAATAAATCCAAGGTATCAACTGAATATATGGAGCTCTTGTCTTGCCATCGATCAATAAAAAACCATGTCGTAATGGCCAAGACTCCCAAACCACATACCAAAGAAAAAATAAAAACACTACGACGCAACATAATGATTCCCCCTCGTCTAAATCTTTATCCTCTTTCCAATACACAATTATCCTTTACGATTGCCACAATTTTTGCAAGACTTTGGGGAAATGTAAAACAATATTGAGCACTATAATGAACATAACCCATATTATTGATCTCACGCATCCCATTACATCGCAGATGCCACATCATCCTTATGATGATCCAGCAACAATTAACCAAACACGATTATTACACACCCACCACTATAACGACCACCAGCTAACTACAGGAATGCATGTTGGAACTCATATTGATGGACCAGCACATTTACTAAATAACCCTCTGACTATTGCACAATTTCCTGCCCGTTATTTTATTGGGCAGGGAGTTCTAATTGATGCTCGCGATAAAAAAATTGACGCCAGCCTACTTAAAAATATTGCTCTCAAACCAGATTCCATCGTATTAGTTCTTACGGGACACAATAAAAAATTTGGAACAACGTCATATTTTTCAGATTATCCGATACTGCATCACGATTTTGCGCAAGAACTCATCAAACATAAAATCAACCTCCTCGGCATCGACACCCCATCGCCAGATATCCATCCATTCGAAGTTCATAAAATGTTACTTCAACGCAACATTTTAATCATCGAAAATCTCACCAACATTGAAGGGCTTGTTGGCATTCCTCAATTCACCATCGCAGCGTTACCGCTAAACATTGAAGCCAACGCTGCGCCTGCGCGTGTTGTTGCTTTTTATTAAAAATGATACTCACGCTTTTTTAAAAATACTTTTTTATGCGTAAGCAAAATTGCTACGCTATTTCTTGAAAAGGTGTTTCTTTATTTTTTCGCATTATGGTTTTTAGCCTAAGGAAATGTGCTATGAAATTTTTTCAAATCCTTTCTTTTTTTAGCTACATTCTCGGCATCTTTGGATGGTTTTTCATTTGGAAAATGATTGATGGGTACAGGCGCATGAAACAACAAAAAATTTTAAAAATTTCGTTTTTTGGCGCACAAATAACACTGCTGGCAAATGCGATACTAGTCATATTTTCACCCATACCAGAATATGCTGTAGAATTAAAAATTTATGAAT
>CAZBUZ010000063.1:0-7338 GCA_964495205.1 uncultured Pseudomonadota bacterium
TTTTAAAAATTAAGATTTTAGTTTTTTAGTCTCACATGTATCTGAACCTAGACAACACAACAAAAGGCTACCCCTTAATCACCGCTTTTGGCCTTAAGCGGACAACCTTGCGCGCAATCCCAGCATCATGAACGACGTCAACAACATCGTCAACGTCTTTATACGCACTTGGCGCCTCCTCGGCAAGTCCGGCATACGAACCGGCTTGCACATGGATGCCCGCACTGGCTAAGGTTTCTTTGAGCTGCTTGCCATGAATCGATCGCTTTGCCGCCGCACGCGACATTCGTCGCCCAGCTCCATGGCAACATGACCCAAATGATTGCTGCATACCAGTTTCCGTACCAACAAGCACGTATGACGCGGTACCCATGCTCCCCGGTATTAACACTGGTTGCCCCACATGACGATATTCCTCAGGCAGTTCAAGATGACCAGGGCCAAAAGCACGAGTCGCTCCTTTTCGATGCATAATTACTTTTTGTTTTTTACCATTGATTACATGTGTTTCGATTTTGGCCATGTTGTGCGCAACATCATAGACCAACGATAGCTGACTATCCTGTCCCAGCTCCTTAGCCCACGCCTGGCGCACAAGATGCGTAATCATCTGACGGTTTGACCACGCAAAATTTGCCGCCGCAGACATTGCCGCAAAATAATCCTTACCCTCCTGGCTCGAAAAAGGCACACAAGCCAACTCACGATCGGGTAAGGTAATGCCATAATCAGCCATCGCCCCCATCATAACCTTGATGTAATCAGTTGCCACCTGGTGCCCAAGGCCACGCGATCCGGTATGGATAAGCACAACTATTTGGTTCTTCCACAAACCAAAGGCCTGCGCCACCTTTTCATCAAACACCTCCTCAACCACATCGATTTCAACAAAATGGTTTCCGGCACCTAAGGTTCCCAGTTGATCACCTCCACGCTTTTTAGCTTGTTCAGAAACTTTATCTGGATTTGCATTCTCCAATGCGCCATTCGATTCAATACACCGCAAATCACTTTCAGTTGCATATCCCTGACGAAGCATCCATGCCACGCCATGACGAAGCACGGCATCTATATCAAGACTCGATAGCTTAAGCTCACCGCCCTCACCAACCCCCGAAGGCACCGCATGATAAAGCCGTTGAGAAAGAACTTCTAATCGTTGATCGATATCGGCCAAAGAAACCTGAGAACGAAGTAGCCGCACACCGCAATTGATATCATACCCTATGCCGCCTGGTGAAATAACGCCATCAGGCCAAGCCATAGCCGCAACACCACCAATTGGAAAGCCATAGCCTTCATGAGCATCCGGCATAGCCAAAGCCGCGCTAACAATGCCACGCAAGGTAGCAACATTGGTCAATTGAATTAACGATTTATCGCTCAAAACATCATCAAGCATCTTCTCCGTTGCATAAATGCGCGCGGGAACATGCATATCTTGACGAAATGCTTGAGGAATTTCCCAGAGGTACGGAGTTATTTTTTTGAGTATCTCTTTTGTAAGCTCCATAACAATTCTCCTTTCTAGCAGACTCAAATATCAAACGTAATGGTCACCGTGTACATCCCACCATCGTCTTGTTCCACCTGGGCATCATGATACGTCACCGCCTTAATATCCTCATCAAATCCTTGAACCTGAACTCCTTTAACAATCGCTTTTAATGATCGTTCAGTAAATTGTTCAAAAACAACGCAAGTAAAAACCGCCTTATGAATCGTGCTTAACGTTAAAACATCCGATAAAAAATCAATAAGTAGGGTTGTCACATCAAGTGAAGATACGGTGATCTCTTTTTCACAATCACAAGATTTCCATGTGGTAGATTCAGATTTCATGATAGACGCCATACCCTCAAGCGCAACAGCAAACAGTTCCTGCAACGTTTTAGCCTGAACGTTAAGGCGAATATCAGCGGTATGGGCAAGAAGCTTGTATTTTTGCATTGAATCCTCCAAGCTCTCCCCAGAAAAAGGATTAGGATTTACTCACCAGACTGAAAATTATCAAAAGCATGCGGAAGCAAATCAGCCAACAAGTGCTGTTTTACCTCAGATTTGCCCGCAACAACAACGATGAGATCTGTGCCAAATTCTGCTAATAACTGCCGACAAAAGCCGCAAGGAAAAACAACATCTGGGCTTGAATTGACAATTGCTATGGCCTCAAACTCGCGCTCTCCTTCAGATACCGCTTTGACCAAAGCCACACGCTCGGCACAAATTGATCCACCAAATGAAACATTTTCAACATTGCATCCGGTGTATACCTTACCACTTTTGGTACGAAGAGCAGCTCCTACATAAAATTTTGAATATGGGGCATAAGCATGAGACATAGCCTCGATTGCTTTTTCAATAAGGTAAGCATACTGCATAAACAGTCTCCCAGACAATAACTTATATTTTTTTCCATCCGGATGCTCAGTCTAACGCCTTTTCCTGAGAAATCAACGGACGATTGTTGTAACTTCCCCTAGCCTCTTTGAGCTTTATTAAAGCAATCCAAATAATGTTGCGCTAACGCAGCAAGATTATCAACAGAGATAGGCAATAAATCCGAGTGATTAAGCTGAAAAACAATATTGTTATATTTATCATAAAAGGTTAATTCGCGAATTTCAGATACTTTTGAACCAAATGCATTATAAAAATCAAGCGCCGTTAGAGGAATTTTGCTCACATCTTCCCAAAGCAACTTCTTCTGCCCAACTTTACAAACCCCTTCGTCGTCAAGCGTTAAGAATAAGCTACCTTCTTTAGATGAACGCATTTCCCACATAACATAAATAACGGCGGCTAAAATTAAACAGGGAATCCCCGTAATCTTCAAAACCCTTCCCAACACCCTGTCTTCTGTAAAAAATGATCCGCCCACAAAAAGAGCTCCTGGAATAAATGCTGCCAAGGTACCAGCAATCCAACCAACGCGCTCCTTGTCAGACATCTTTGCCCAAAGCTTAAGCTGCCCACCCTTTAGCTTAACAGAGGGGTTCTTGGCTTTCTCGACAAAAGTTTGAATAAAATCATCGCTCTTGAATACATCTTCACCGGCATACAAAGTCCAAGACCCTATAAAAACACATATAAAAGCCATAATTCGAGCAACTCTTGCAAACATTTTTTAACCTTTCTAAAATTGGTCATCACTATCGATATCATTAGTTGCAAGCACTGTATCACGAGGTATGAATTAGAGCAAGAGCGATAAAAAAATCAATGCATAACCGTTAAGATGCTTTGTCTTCTCCCTGGCGCTGCTGCTAATATTTTTTTCTTCAAGCCTTCCATTCTTTCACGTTGTTCAGGAAATGCGCGAACAACCTTACATGGAACAAAGTGCCCAAAAACAAGCGACGGGCCTACATGTTCAACCGGAAAATATGAAGCACAGAGATCAGCAAGGCCCAATACCATAACCATCGTGGCCAGTTTATTAGTCAGCACCAAGTTATCGCTTTCACCTAAAATTCCTTTAACCTTTTCAATAAAACACGCCCCATCATCAGCAGCTAACTTCTTATCCAATAAAAATTCAGAAAAAAATCGGTGACAGCCGATAAGCACGGCAACCCAACGTTGCTCTTGAGCTGCAACATTGAGCTCAGCAAACAACTTTTTAAAATCAAATGGTTGCCCATTAAGCTTCACATATCCCTGTCTAAAGGCGCGAGCATCGCCAATATCGTGCATAACGTAAGTAAAACCCAAATATTCATGGCCCGTTTTGCTAAAATAAAGAATATTATCGCCTTCTCGTCGATACGATTCATATCGAGAACACTCAGGATCACCCGCTTTACCAATATCGTGCAGCAAGCCGGCAAGCGCTAATACATATTTATCACGATCAGTAAAATCGCAGCACCATTGCCGCACCAAAGACATCTCTGAATCATTCCCAACAAGCCATCGACTCAAATACTGCTCTACCCACATGGAATGTTCATAGAGATCACCCCGATGCGCGCTGTACGTTTTATAGTGCTTCATATCATCTAATAACTCATGCAATACAGGTTGTTTATTTTGGCATGAGACAGCACAACTTAATAAAACAAAACACCAACACACAAGCAAAATAACTTTTGATATTTTCATGCCAAAATCCTTTTTATCGCTATGCAAAGCCTGAACGGCTCATACCGATCTTAATCATCTCATCGGACAAATCACCAAACGTTTTTATAGTGGCGGCGTTTTTTTAATGTTGAATGTTTTTTCAGCTTATTCGCCCTTGCTTTTCGAGCTAATGATTTGAAGTCGACTTCATCATCTGAATCGCTTTGATTTACATCAGAGCCAGCAAGTCGCTCATGATCAGATCCGTCATACGGCTCAACTAATGCATCTATTTTTTTTATAATGACCTTTAATTGACGTTCTAAAACGTCCGCTTCTTCGTCAAATTTTAAGCCAACACACTCTCCCGAAACCGGCTGATCAAAATGGCTAACACAACATAAAAGCTTAAAAAAAGATTGTTCAAAGGAACTCAAATCAACTAGCAATTCAGCTTGCCGATCAATAGACGCTCGTTCTTCAACATCCTGAATTAACCATCGCATTATCGTATTAAACTCCTCACGAACATGCGCTAGTATATCAAAAGGATTAGCTTTCTGTTTTTCTATAACGGCTTTAAGATCCTCTAAGCAGAACGAAAACAAATCCTTCACACGATCAGAAAAAGCAGCATCCAAAGAATCACCTGATCGAGCGGCAGCATCTTCTTCGTCAGGAAAGAAGCCCCATTCAGGATCTGCGGCAAATATATCTGGATCCATCGCACAAACGCGAGCATCATGCAATAAAACGCTCGAACAGATACCCACAATGATTAAAAACCTTTTAATAAACACAGCAAGCCTTCCTTTGTTAGCTTTTTAAAACCACGTTCACAATTATAACCACGATGATAGCAAATCTTTTTATCAAAGCAATTTCACGCCTAATTCAGGTGATTATCCCCAAATATGGATAAAGCCGCATATTAGGTAAAACCTATATACGGCCTTATCAGCGTGATCAATAGAATAGAAAAATATCGCTGTCAACTCACTATTGGAATAAAAAGCTTATTTATCATCCGGCTCAATGATGAATATTTTTCCAGCAATCACCACCGTTACTTTATTGCCAAGCGCAAGGTATGGCCCCACCGCTGGGTTTGTGCGTAAAAGATCAAAATAGGCATCGCTCAATAACTTGACTTTAACAATTGGCAAAGCATCAGAATACTCGGCATCGATCCATGCATCGCCTTTTTGGTAAAAGGTGCGAGCGCCGACATTACGAATTTTTTGAGCTACTCCAAACTGAGCATTTGTTTCCTCACTCATATCAACAAAAGACTCTCGTTGCATTTTTTGCGTTTTGGCTCGTTTAACCGATGAAGATCCAACTTGATCAAAGCTGGCAAAGTTCAAGGATGAAGAAGTCATATTCACCATATCTTGAGAGATCCCACGGCCAAAATCCTGCACATCAACATCAACTAAAAATGACGTATATTCGGTTATAATGCCATATCTCTTACTTAATGCGATAATCTCATCAATAAGAGACTGGACTTTGCCTTCCAAGACAACTTGGTCAACCAAATGCGCTATTTTACGCCCAGCCCAAATACGCGGCAAGAAACTATTGTGAGTATCGTTCTCTGCAAAGGTTGAGGTAAACACAAAATGTTTCTCGGCAACATCCTGCTTACCCGAAAGATCAAGTTCTACGCTACCACCCTGATCGTATCGCCCAACCACCATCAATTGCGAACCCCGGAAAAGATCGGGAAGCTCAACAGGATAAATTTCGCTTACCTTTGTACCAGCAAATGACAACACCAAATCGGTTAACACGGGATTGGCAACCTTGAGGTAAAATTGAGCAACCTTTGCCTCAATATTTTCTTCAGGTTCAATGTAATCCGATACACCTTTGTTATCTAATGATATTTTATCAAGCAGCGTTGTGTTAACATCATAACCGACCCCGAATGAAAACAAACGCACACGAGAGGCATTCGCCTTTTTAGTATTTTTTATGATGCGATGAATGTTACATTCACCAGATGTTGGCTGTCCATCAGTTAAGAAAATAATCATATTTGGAGCATCCCCCTCAGGCAAAATTTCAAGAGCTCGTTTTAATGCCACATCAATGTCTGTACACCCGCGCGGCTGCAGGTTAGCAACATATGCTCGAGCATCGTTAATGTTGCCCGCTGTTGCCTCAACTAAGCCATCATGGTAAACATCTACTACATCGTCAAAACTTATGACATTGAAATGATCCTGAGCATTCAAGCGGCTGAGACAAAAATCTAACGCCTGCTTGGCCTGCTCCATTTTATTCCCCCACATGCTTCCAGATCGATCAACAACAAAAACAATATTTTTTGCAATGACCGACTGATCTTTTTTGGCAGTATCGCTCGCAGGTGACATCATCGCTAAAAAGAAGCCGTCTTCTTGATCATCTTTGTAGGTCAAAACGTTAAAACCAATCTTATCATGAGGCATCGTGTAATACACAATAAAATCACGCAACGGACGAACCTTTTTTTCCTCATATCGCACAGATACATGCGAAGGATCTTTGATCTCAACCGCAACCTTATGGGTAGGTGAATAGACATTCGCAATGGCTTGCGGGGCCTTTATGTCCATAGAGATTGAAACATCATCCAATTCCTTGGCCGAAAACTTTTCGGTCCCCAACGTGTAATGATACTTAACCGTTCCATTATCAGCCACCAACAACTCAGAGTATTCGATGTTTATTCGAATTTTCTGATGAGCTTTGATTTTTCCAACACGTGCATGAACCATCCCTTGCCCTAAAAACTCAAGCAGAGCCGGATCCTTGTGTTTGCGCACTAAGGATTCATACTCAACACGCGCTTCATCGCGTTGTAAAATACTCGTTTTAAGTTCTTTCCCATCAACGCTCACAGCAAATGTATGAATATTTGCATGCTCTGGAACAGGAAAAAGATACGTTCCTTCAATAGCGTGTTTATAAGGGTTTTCAAAAACTTGATCAACCTTAGTTGTTGCAACTTGATGATCAATTGCAATATTTACACGATGATACATAACATTGAGCCGTACAGGCTCGCTCCATTTCCCCGGTAAAGGCATAATCATAATGAGCCCATCGCCCAACAGGGCAAGCGGCATAAGAATGCTTGAAATAAGCAAAGATAGCATTATTTTTGATTTGTTCCCCAACATATAATACCCCTCTGAAAAAATGACAACTATCCAAAACAACACAATCTGGATTCTTCATCCAGCCGGAGTCTTACACAAAACAACACAATGGTCAAAAGCC
>CAZBUZ010000064.1:0-7139 GCA_964495205.1 uncultured Pseudomonadota bacterium
TCAGGTAACTTTTGGTTACCTTCCGTCTTTGTGTATGTCAAAGATAACTCAATTTTTTATTTCCCAATCCCCAATTTCTTCTTCGTTGAATGTGAACCTATTGTACTTTTTTCTTTTTAATATTTCAAGCATTTTTTTAAGTTTTTTTTCACTACATTATCTGCTTAAAACACCTATCCGAAAAATTTCAAACTTGCAACAAAATCTCACATGACAACGAAGCAAAGTATACCCCAATCCATAAACAAGTCAAAGAAAAAAATGCACAAACTTGAACTTTTTATTTCAACACTCGTAAACTGATGTATCTTTAAAAGAGCAACCACCAGATCCAAACGACTTATCGAGCACTTAATGCTTCGGGTAGAATTAACGAAAAAAGCCCAACTAAAGAACAAAAACGAATGAGGATTTCATGAATATTCTAACCATCGGCGGAGCTACTCAAGACATCTTTTTACAGTATGAAGGTTCCGACTTCATGACCATCACTAAGAAAAATATGGTCGCCAATTACATGCTTTTTGAATCGGGTGAAAAAAAAGAACTGCATTCCATCCGCTATGATACGGGGGGGGGATCAACAAACGCCGCCGTCTCATTCGCTCGTCTTGGCTTCAATACAAGTTGTTTTTGCAATATTGGCGATGATGCAGCAGGCAAAACCGTTCAAAGCCAACTCAACCAAGCTGGCGTCGACACCTCCTATATGCAAACAGACTCCAACTACCCAACGGGTCAATCATTTATCATCAACTCTCAAGAAGGAGAATCCACCATATTTGCCTATCGCGGCGCCAACCGCCACCTCCCCGTCGACCGCATGCCCATTGATTACCTCAAAACATGTAAACATTTATACATCACCTCATTGAGCCATGAATCAGCCAACCTCCTTCCCCAGATAACAGATATGGCCAAACAACACAATATTCCAATAGCCATAAACCCAGGCGTTAGCCAGCTCGAAAAAGGAACGCAAGTCCTCAAACAATCACTCGCAAACATCGACATTTTTATTCTCAACAGCGCCGAGGCTCAAATCTTTATGCTTGCTCTCGTTCAAAGCGATGAGTCGTACCAAAAAACCCTCGAATGCAGCAAAAACGGACAAGCCTCAGGGATCAACATGGAAAGCGATCAGGCTTATCTTATCAATAATCCACTTGTTTACGCCGATCGTTTTTTCAGCATCCGTCAATTCTTTAAGGAAGTGTTACGCATGGGACCACGAATTGTTGTCGTCACCAATGGGCGCAACGGCGTCTATATAGCGTCCGAAAACCAAATTCTGTTTTATCCAAGCATAACCACAAAAGTCGTCAACACGGTAGGCGGCGGCGATGCTTTTGGATCATGTTTTGTTGCCAGCCTGCTCTTGGGGTATAGTCTTGAAGATGCATTAATCAACGGCAACATCAACAGCTCATCGGTTCTTCAAAATCAAGGCGCCAAAGGTGGACTCTTGAACCATAATCAGCTCGAAGATTTACGACAAAAAGTGGATAAGTCGCTTTTGCAAAGGTGTGACTTATAACAAATACTGTCAATTTTAAAATGCAGGTTTTATGATTTTTTTTAATAGCCATGCACAAACCGCACCTACATGCACCCACATTATTGCGTCGATCGTCAATGACCAGCTAATCATCGAAAGCCCATCAATAAAAAAAGCTCCGATAACCATTAGCCTTGACGCGCACACGATCCATCAGGGTGTGATCTTTAAACCAGCTAGTCTCATTGCACAATTGGCAAACTATCTACGGTCAAACAATCTTAAACACCCCAAAGCAGCACTAAAACTCCCTGCGCTCGCGCAGGAATCGGTTACAAAACTTCCCTTTTTTGTCCTGCAATACACCTTAGCATTTGCCAAAGCAGGGTTTTGCATAACACAGGTAACCGTTGCTGAGCAACCAGAAAACCTTCTCAACCTTCTCCACCAACCACGAACCAACGCACCCACATCGTGGTTACTGCTCACCGGCCTCGCCTTAACCACAGCCGGATTTACCATGTGGGGTAAATATGCAGAAATTTCAGCACAAAAAGCTATACTTACAAATATCGCTTCGGATGCACAACAAACAAACCTCACCTATGAAAAACAGTTCAAAGAAACAACAACCCTCAAAACCACTGTAAAAAAGCTGCAAGAAACACACACCGCCACACAACAAGTCAGCCGAGATCTGCACAACCCCCAAAGAGAGCTCAAAGCGCTCGCTCACTACACACCGCCATCGCTCTGGCTTACAACTGTTATCATCAACGAAAAAAATAGCGACAAGACGCCGTCAAAAACGAAAAACAATCAAACAATAAAAACATCCAGTAAAAAATCGCCAAACACGCAAATTATTGTACTCAAAGGTGTAAGCAGCAATGCAGCCGCCATATCACGCTTTCTAAAAAATCTTAGCAACAAATCTTCAGGCATAAAAAAACCAACACTCGTCGCCGTTAACAAAGAAAAACGCATCAAAAACAAAAAGCACCCACAACAGAAAAAAAGTAAAAACATATTTTACCATTTTACCGTTGAAGGCGCCTTAATGCGGAATTAATTTTCTTTAATTAAGCGCGATAACGATCTCCTCCGCGCGGCCTCCAACCGCCACGCGATCTACCACCGCGAAATCGACGTTCACGAGAAAAACGCTCACTAGATTTTTCCGAACCGGCTTGCGCTTGTACACCTGCAAGCAGATCTTCTTTGGGCTGGCCATCTTTGTGAGACATCATTTTGAGCAAAGCTGCCGCAACATCAACAGGCGCATGATCCTGCTCAACAAGCTGCTGTACGATATTCGCATATTTTTCTAAATTACCAGCTTCAACGACATTTTTAATATCGATCAACATTTTATTTGTTTTTATACCTTCAATACGTTCAAGTAATGGAACTGGATGCAATTCTATTGAAGCATTGGTATAACGTTTAATAGCACGAAAATCATATTGCTCTCGTCCTGAAACGAAACTAAATGCTTTACCTGCTCGGCCAGCACGTCCCGTTCGCCCAATACGATGAACATATGATTCTTGGTCACGTGGAATTTCAAGATTAAACACGGCTTCAACGTGTGGCACGTCGATACCTCGGGCAGCAACATCTGTGGCCACAAGGATGCCTATGCTTCCTTTTCTAAATTTACTCATCACACGATCACGCTTGGCTTGAGAGATATCGCCATGGATACCATCAGCCGTAAATCCACGCGCCGCCAAGCTACTGACAACATCATCAACACGACGCTTAGTATTACAAAACACGATCGCTGATTTCGGTTCATGCAAATCAACCAGACGGGCAAGCAGTTCAAGTTTTTGTTTTCCTTCAACTTCAAAATATACCTGCTCAACCGCCGTTGTGGCCACTGATGCATTCTCTATCTTAACCATGTGAGGTTTTTGTTGATAACGCTTTGCCAAGTGCAATATGTCACGAGACATCGTTGCAGAGAACAATACCGTCTGACGAGCATCTGGATCAGTATGCTCCAATATGGTCTGAATATCATCTCTAAAACCCATATCAAGCATCTGATCTGCTTCGTCAAGAACAACCGTACGAACAGCGCTCAAACTGAGTGATTTTCTATTCATGTGATCCATCAAGCGACCAGGCGTTCCAACAACGATCTGTGCACCTTGACGCAACACCTTAAGCTGGCGCTCAATTGGCTGCCCACCATAAACAGGTAATGCAACCGCACCTTTTTTATATTTTAATAATTTGTTGATCTCAACAGAAACTTGTATGGCCAATTCACGCGTAGGACAAAGAATTAAAGCCTGAACGCGTCGATCACTTGCATCAATTTTTTCAACAAGTGGAATACCAAACGCTGCAGTTTTACCAGTTCCCGTCATCGCTTGACCGATAACATCTCGACCTTCAAGCAAAATGGGAATCGCTTGCGCCTGAATGGGCGAAGCTTCAACAAAACCAAGATCGGTTATAGCCTTGAGCATTTCTTGCGATAAACCCAATACATCGAATTTTACATTATTCGTCATAAAATTATGATACCTCTTATACCTAAGTCCACCCTCATATCGTACGGGCCGACTTGTTTGTTTTTTTTGCTAAAGATTTCTTATTAGTTAAGAAAGATTCCCTACGACCGTGTAAGGACCTGAGCTTAGGTATAGATTGCATCGACAATTGCTATCGAACCCCACCCATCTTTATTGATTATGCTATAAGCTTATCAGAAGAATTCTATTTGTCAATAAGGGGCGATTGGCGCGATAACCACACCAATCGCTCGATTAATTCAATTAATTATCGCTATGCTGGATTATGATACACAAATCCATTAAATGTTACACGCGCTCCTGCAAGAACCTGAATGTGCATATCATTATCGGCACTTATGCCATCCCCCCACTCAAAGCTATGTGCCGCATCAATTTCTTGATTGTTACCATTAAAGGTCACCTTGTTATCAAATATCAATCGCCCTTTTGTCAGTTGAAGCCCAGCATCTGGAGCATTAAAAGAACACCCATTAAGATAAATCGTTGATGTCTCGTCATAAAGCCTCATGAGATTGCGATCGGTATGAGGTCGAGATAAATCTGGGCTATAACTAAATGTTGCTCCAAGATCAACATAAAGCGTTGAAAAAGGCTGAATGGTCATCGGATTAGTTGAGGCATAAACGAACTGACTGCTCCCCGTAATTGCTACTGCTTGATGAATGAACAAGCGTCCCTGAGTAAAAGCAAAATCCCTATCAAAACACAGATTGGCATCTTGCAACACAAGCTGCGATGTCGCATCACGCATCTCGATAACTGGAACAGTAAGCGTATTAAACCAGTTAATATTTTTCAACGTAAGCGTTACCGAAGGATCTAGAATAAGCCTTGCTCCTTGCCCAACAATGAGACTATTTCCTTGTCCATCGATAATAAGATCGCCTGTTACGTGCAACGATTTCCCATCAGGTATGGTTAAATCATTTGCAAGAATAATCATATTACCATTCCCATCAATATTGCAACCAGAAGCAAACAAGACATCCGATGCCAACTCAAGATCATGCGATAAAATGATCGCACCACTATCATGAAGATCGATCGCTCCAGATACAGGCAAAGATGTATTAAGAGTTACCGTTTTATCTGCAGCAACAGAAAGTCCATTTTTAAATAAAACCGCATCATTCACCGTCGCATCGTTCGTATAACTTACCGGTGAGGTGTAGACGGTTATCGTCTTTTCTGCATCGATATAAGCAATGGTATTACTATTTTGTCGCATCAAGCCATTCAAATAGGTTGTGCTTGAGGTAATGGTATCAAGGTTGGCAGCCGTTTTAATTGTTCCAGTTGAAACAAGCGTTAAATATTTGCTCATAGCACCAGATCCAAATGCAAACCGTCCATAATTTATCGATCCAAGAGGATCCTGCCACAATGTCGTTCCAGCAATCGTCATTGTTGCATCTTGCTCAAGCGTCCAGGTGTGATTTTTAAATCCCACCGTTGAAGGACCATCGATATAAATACCGCCAACGGTGGTGGTTATATTGTTCGTTAATTCAATATAGGCATTTGAAAGTCTCAATTCTGAAGAGTCAGCCAAAAAGTCAATCGATCCACGAGCATCAACAAATTCGTTAGTAGCGCCAAGGCCTTTTATCACAACATTAGTCAAGTTCAATGTAGAGTTTGGATAAATAGCTAAATTCCCACCAGAACTTAGATCTAAAATATTGCCATGGCCATTGAGGTTGCAAACACCTTCAAATGTCCATGTCCCGGTCAAGCTCGTTTTTGCATTAAGATTAATCGCTGAAGCCGTCTGCCATAAAATAGTGTGCGTCAAGGTAAGATCATCGCTTCCAAATGAAAATTTGCGGTGATTAAGATTAACAATCCCCGAACCCGTAAGCGTCTTGTCGCCAATAAAAGCAAAATCACTATCAAGATAAAGTGTCCCGCCATTTAACGTGATGTTATTGGCATGAGATGGCAACAACGAAGCATGCAGTGTAATACCGCTATTGCGCAACGTAATAGCAGAAGAAGTAAGCCCAGAACCACCGAACTTAGCACTCCCTGACTGTACCAATACAGGAATCCCAAAACTTCCCTCAAGCGTATAAAAGTAACCCGCGTCATTAAGCTCATAAGGAAGGATTGCGTCAGCCTTAAGGCGATGTACAGAAAACGGCGAATTATGAATATGCGTAATGTTGTCTTGCTTAAACGTCGCGCCATCCTCTTGCCCTATATTGTCCCTCCCGGTAGGGAATCTAAAAATGCCATCCCGCACGAGCAAATCACGCTTTGCCGTCAAGGCATCACGAGCCAACACCTGAAGCGTTGCAGAAGGATTTATAAATCGAAAGCGCTCCGCCGATTCATAATTGTTATAAAAGATTTTCCCTGTTGAAAGGGTTAACGTTGAATCGCCACCCACCGATAATCGAAAATCTTTATCACGATCAACACCATCGCCAAGAATAAGCGCATAGTCATACTTAGGACAATCAACCTCAATAACAGCCTCACGGCTTGAAAACAATTGCCCGTTGGTAAATGTTGCACCCGAGGATGTTATGTGCAATGTTCCGCCAATAAGGTTAATAAATGATCTGGTATCTTCGAACGAAAGTGGCTGCACATTTGAATCTCCTTGAGCACGCCCACAGGAGAACCGTATACGATCATTAATATTAAGCGATGAGTGTTCGTGAATGATGCTTGTCTGTCCACTAAGGTATGAAAAAGTATAGGTGGTATCCAAGCCCCCGCCTGAAGCAAGGTTGTTCGTATTTTTACATTCGAATAATCCTTTTTCAAACGTCGCATCGCCAGTCAGGCCAAGTGTCACGTTGTTCAAAATAAGCGCTCCAGCATCATCCATACAAAAGACATTGCGATTTCTATTGATGTTCTTGATGGTTACATTTTTCAATGTCAAGGTAGAACCGCGCTCAATAACCATCGACCCCGTTCTTAAAAGATCTAACGTGTTATTGCGTCCATCAATAAAACAATCGCCACTAAATGTCCACATTCCCGTTAGGTTAACATCATTATTAAAGTTTATTGGTGCGCGCTGTCTGGGTTCATGACATTTGAGACTGATGGGCCTCCATATGTCTATAGTATTC
>CAZBUZ010000065.1:0-7041 GCA_964495205.1 uncultured Pseudomonadota bacterium
TCATCAACACCCACCTCTTGTACTGAATGCCCTAAGCTTTCAATGCGAAGAGCCGACTTGCTACCATCCCATCCACCTAAAACAATTTCATAAAGCTCCTTGCGAGAATTTCTTATTCGTTTTCCATAATCAGGAGAAAAGCACACAAAAAAATCATTCCGGCCTCGAACAGAAAATGTAAATAACGCACTTCCAGGAGATGGCAATGTAACAGGCAACCATACATACTCACCAAAATAGTTATTTATGGTAAATGTCGCCTTTTTATCTTGCAGCAAAGTTCGTGCAAACCTATTAATTTGCGCAAGCCATTGTGCCTTACGATTGGCCTCCTGGGGGACATTTTCATCAAGTAA
This sequence comes from uncultured Pseudomonadota bacterium, assembly GCA_964495205.1. GTDB lineage: Bacteria > Babelota > Babeliae > Babelales > RVW-14 > GWF2-38-10. Next base: position 357 of record CAZBUZ010000065.1, read on the forward strand.
AAATGCATTATTATACGCCGTAAAAAGAAGATTAATCATGTCATGGTAAGCATCAACATTCGCTCGTTCTCGCTCACAAAGCTTATCAATAATACTTTGCAGTTGTTTCCTATTGGCTGGATTGCTAATGACATAGTAATGTGTAATCAAATCAAGCATGTACTGAACTTGTTCAATAGTTGGTGGTTGAACCATCGCTTGTTGCAGCAAATCAGCTAAGGCTGCTTGATTTTGCTTAGCCTCTTCAGGAATATCCACTGACGCAAGCTTTGGAGCTTGCACCTGCTCAACAAAAGCGTATGAGTCATGCGATCTGAATGCCGTTTCAACCGATCCCCGTCCAACCGCTGTCTCAAAGGCCAGCTGCGCAACCTGCTCTTGCTTTCTCAAAGCACGCTCTTGTCCAGCGGCAACGGCCATTTCTCCCTCATATTCTTTGGCAGCAGCAACTTGAATAAGAGCCTGCGAACCCGCAATAGCCGCCTGCCCTGCTCCCGCAGCAATACCGCCAGCAACCATACCAACCGTCCCGCCTTTACCCATAAGTTCTGTTCCCGCTGAAACGAGCTGTCGACCAACATCCTGCATAGATGCCGCTCCAGCACGAAATTGGTTTGCCGAAGCAAACTTTTTCGCTTGCTCAATAGCGCCACGTTGCACCTCAATATCACCTTCCGTAGCAAGCAACTGCATCTTAGCTTCTGCCTTGACAATGGCTCTATTAATTGCCTCCATATAATGATTTTTAGGAGCCTCCATAAGCACCATACCAGGCTCACCATGTTCACCAATGGAAAATCTAAAATTATATTGCGCACCCTGTTGGGGTATTGCGGCAACAGGTCGCGGACCCGTCATGGCTACAAGGTTTTCGATAAATACTTGCTGGCGATTTTGTGAAAATTGATAATCAAAAGGAAACACAATGGTTACCCCACCAGAAAAAGGAAGCGCCTTGGATAACAACTGGTATCCGGCTTTCTTTTTCCCCATTGCTAAAATAATAGGAGGCATCGCCGTTGCGGACCTGATATTGCCCTCAGCAAGGCGAAGATTTCTTACGCCTTTAATAGGTTTTGGATCTTGGAATGCAAGCAATATGCGCGGCTCAACACCACGTTGAGCAATGTCTTGATCACCAATAAACAGGTTTCCTTCGTCGTAACAAATCCAAAAATATTTGCTTTGTGTCGAAAAATCAACATCCGGAAATACCTTTTTGCTTAACTCCGCGCGCCGTTCATATTTATTTGTTGCCCCATTAAATTTATTGATCGTTATCCCTCGTACACTATCAAAGCGCATCATGTAATGCTCTTTAACCGATGCATCTTCAGGAGATAACGTAAGACTAATAGGATTCGCATCAACAGTCATAAATCCTATCGTTCCCTCTTCTTGCACCCGAAAAGGGACAACCGCTTGCGGTTTTACCGCAGTAAATGTCTTATAAAAACGAGCAATTGCCTGCGCATTAATGGATTCATCCGTTTTGCTTATCTGCGTAAACTCAACATCCTGTTTATGCGACCCGAAACCAATGTAGTTAACGTCTGATGGCGGGCTTGGATCTCGCCAGGCCATAAAAATATTTGCCCCTGGATCGCCGGCACCTACCAAAATAAGCCCATCGTCCAACGAAACCCAATAAGCTTGCCATTCGCCAGGCACAATGGCAGCAAACGGACTTTGACTGGCAAGCACCTTACAAACAATCTCATCCTGAGGCACACCATCCTTAAACGTTCGCCGCGTAATAGTTGCTCCTTGATTATTTTGCGCTCCAAATGCAATACGCCACACAAAGTTATCATTAGGATTTTGGCCAAACACCACCTGAACATCGCCACTATTTTTTGCACGCGAAAGAAACGAAACCGTGCACCGTCCAGGCGTCTTCATGGCCGTGTTGAGCCAAGCGGTACCAATACTCAACAACGTATGAACTGTAAGGAAATTTTTTGGAGTCAATTCCGCAAACTCGTGTGAGGTAAAGCCCGTCACATGCGGACGTTTGGTCAAGGGCAAAAGATTAAAAGATATGCCACTACGCGGTGGAATGCCGCCGCCTTGGCCAAGCTTTGCAATTTCTATTGCCACTTGCGCCTGAGGATTGTTTGCGGCAATTGTTCGTCCCTGATTATCTTTCGTCGATGCTAATTCAACATATTTATTTTCTAAAACAGCAGGGATAATCTCATAACCTGCCGCACAAGCAACGTAATCAACAGCACCACACCTTTCTTGCCTTGTCCACTCAGTCTCATCAGCAAGATGCCATAATGCTCGCTTGCTTTGATCAACTACCCACACATCGTTTTTACTGCGAGCTGCAACCTGTGCCAAATTGGATCCTGCTGGCGGCGTATAGCTAACCCATTTTCTGTTTTGTGTGGTACTATCATAGCTCAGTAATTTTCCATTTTTAGTAATGGCCCACACTGTTCCATCCGGTGCTGCAGATATACTTACAGCAGGATCTTTGTCAGCATTTGGAAACTTTGTATCTTCCCATATGCCATTGTAGAAATAAACCATACCCCCCTTGCTGCTATTTCCTAAGATAAAATAACAGCCATCTTTGTACGCAGATGCCTGGCTTACAAATGCTTGAGCACCTGTTTCTTCAGCCTTAACCGGTATCCACGATATAATTTTCTTTTTCGCCGGATCTGGAATACCATGCATAATGGCAAGCTTATTGGATGGATCATCAACAACATACCACACATGGCCTTCAGAGCTTATACTAACCGATTTTGCTTTACGATCTCCTTCGCGCTTCCAGGCTTTGCCATCGAAATGATATAAAATATTTGATTTATCAACCCCCCATGAGTCATCGGTATCTTTTAAAGCAACTTGAGTCAGAATAACATTGCTTGTCGACACTGGTTTTTTTGTTGTCTGTGCAAAATCTGTCCCGCCTGGAATGGTTAAACTGGAGACACTGGCACTTTTGTAAATAGTCTCATAGCTATCAAGCCACACACCCGCAACATGCCCCCTAGGATTCAAAAAACGAATCGGTTGCCAATCGGGACGATCATTTGCATGCCACAAACTGCCATCGGGGTTTACCGAAAAATACCAAGGGCCGAAAGCTGTTCTCAGGGTAAATGTATTACCATAGGTTATCTCGCCCTGCCCACCATGATTTTGGTCTTGAACAATCCACCGTTGACGATCACCTTCTAGCACCCACCAATCAGTTTCCCAACGCCACCCCGCACTCAAATACCTTGTATTACTTGGATTATACAAGGAAATAGTATCACCAAAACGCACGGCCTGATCAGCATCTTGCCCCCGAGCATTTCTAATAAACGCTTGAAACACCTCGCGGTTAGCCTTATTAGACCAAACGGACACCTTTGTCCCATACTTGATAGGCGCATTTTCCCATCGCTGGCGCTTTTCATAATCGCCCGTCACCGTCCAAACATCGGTATTAGGAATAGCCTTTTTAGGCTTAACGACAACGTCCTTTTTCCCTTTAAAAAAATAAAGGCAACCACCATTAGAACGATTTTGAATACAACAATTACCAAGAGATCTACCAATTATCTTCCAATGAGAGTTCTTAAACTCTTCTTGCTTAAATTCTTGTTCTTTTTGTGTAATGCCAATATCGCCTGAATCGGGGTCTATAGCTAAAAGCAAGCCCCCAGCATCAGCATGTGAAAAACCTATCCAATCACTCAAATCATAGGAAAGACGACGATGAACGGTAAACGTCGCACGAGCTTTTGCTGCCAAATCTTTTGTTGGATCAATGACCTCAAGGGTAATGGTTGGTTGTTTATCTATCTTTTGTACCGTAAAGTAGGCACCCTCTTGAGCAAGTGATTTAATAAAAACCTCCGAACCAACCGGCAAAGAATCATGAATCGTAGCATCTCCACTAGGCTTTGCATTGGCGTTATAAGGCGTACCATTATCAACATAACTTAAAAAACCAAACCCAGCCTCAGGAAGACTTGCCAAGATATCGTCCAACTCGCTTGGCTGCAGCATGAAAGGCATAGCAACCAAACAAATCCAAGCAATCACGCCCATCGGCACTTTGCTCAAAAAATGATTCTTCATAGACACTCGCTCCCTTTTATTTAAGACGATATCTCATCAAGATATCGATTTCATAGAATCTTCTTTTTACTCAACCAAGAGCATATGCCAACTGTCAATATTTCATTTTTTTTAAAGAAAAAAGGCACATGTAATAATTACACGTGCCTTTTAAAATTGTTCAGCGTACGAAATATGTTATTTTTTCTTTTTGTCGTAACGCTGTTGGAATTTTTCGATACGTCCAGCCGTATCAACAAACTTTTGCTGACCGGTGAACAATGGATGGCAGTTTGAGCAAATATCAACCTCTATGTTTTTAGATGTTGAAATAGTGTCAAATGTGTTTCCACATGCACAACGCACACTGGTATCAAAAACTTGTGGATGTATGTTTTTCTTCACGGTAAACCTCTTTTACTTTATGCCTTTTGCGCTAAGTTTTTCCTTGAGTCTTTCAATAATCTTCACATCTTCTATGGCTACCCCACGCGCTTTACCAAGATGATAAGATGCAAAATCTGACCACAAGATAATATTAAACAACTGTTCCTCAAGAGTATTGCCAAAAACAGGCGGTTTGTAAAGTACAACCCCCTTTTCTTTCAAAATCTCACTCGTTGCATCAATAGCCCCCAATAAATTTACAGGCAGAAAATTTGTGTGGCAGAAAACCACACAAGGGTTCACCTTAAAAAAATCAAAGCCATTAATGAGATTATGATTGAGCTCTGGAAAAGCTGAAAACACAGCCTGCACCTTTGCATTTTCGTTAAACTGTGTCTGCGCACGATAAGCAAAAGCCGCACTCGACCCGCTCACACCCCAAACATGAAAAAAGTCATACCCATTAACAACGGACAAAAACTCTTTAAAAAATTGTACATCTTCGAACTTAAGCATGTAGAGTTCAGCGTGTCGGCAAAATGCCTCAACCTTCCGATCTCCTTCCATAAGCCCAAGGACGTTAAAAACACCCAGCAAAAATCCAAGAAAATGCCCCAGCGCGGCTCGAGGAGCAACTGAAGCTGGAACAAGGGCAAATGGAATATTTTTCTTTTCACATATCTCAACGGCCGGACCACCATGGGCAAGTACCAGTGTTGGGATAAATCGCTCAGCAAGCTGTGATAAAACAGACAACGTTTCCCAAGTATTTCCCGAATAACTGATCACCACGGCCAAGGTATCCGTACCAATGTTTTCAGGAAGCTCGGATGAGTCAACGACATATGTACTCAAGCCTTCTTTGCGATCCAAAAATGTTTTAACAATGCGTCCGGCAATACCTGACCCACCCATACCAACAAATGCTATTTTTTTTATATGCTTGGGAATCCGGGATTCATATCGATTCATAAAATCTTTGGCCAGCTGTAATCCTTCTTGCAATTTTTGCGGCCAAAGGGCTATCTCTTTTAACATCATGATGACGCCTCGCTTTGTTTAGAATTTTCTTCTACGACAACTTCACTTCTTTCATGTATGACAAGGTATCCTTTTTAACAAATGAATCCACATTAGCATTGAGAAGGGCCTTAAGCTCTTTTTTCGCTTCTTGTTTTTTCCCTAATTCGAAAAGACATCTTCCATGATGAAGCGCTGCATACGGATGGTCCTTTGGAAACTTCATACACTGCTTAAATAATGCCTCAGCTTCTGATAATTCTCCAATATTAAGCAACACAAGCGCAAAGTTGTACGAAAAAAAGCTGTTGTTGGGATCTTGTTGATGCATCCTCTGTAAATAGCCGCGCGCTTTAGCATATTGGCGCGTCGAAAAATACGCCGCTCCCAAATAAAATGCGCTATCACGATAATTCTTGCCAACAATTTTTTCAAAACTCGCAATAGATTTTTCATATTTGCCAAGTTTATGGCAAACAAAGCCATGCATATAAATCAAATCATCATCAATAAAATCGCCATGTAATGCATGCTCGTAGCACTCTTCAGCTAATGCATCTTTGTTCTGCGCGAAGTAAAGATTACCCAGATTCCTCCATGCGCGGCTAAATGATGGCCGTATTTTTATGGACTCTTTAAAACAAGCCTCTGCCTGCGGCAAAGCTTTCTCTTCAAAGTGGAACATCCCTAAATTATTAAACAATTCAGGGTGTGCCTCACCAATCTCAAGAGCGCGCATGTAGTGAGCATAGGCCTGATCACGCTTACCTCGCGTCTGCAGCATAGTTGCAAGGTTTATATGGGGTTCGGCGTAAAAATCATCCACCACCGTTGCGCGTTCAAACATCTTCATAGCGCCATCTGCGTCACCCTTCTCATTCAAGGCAACCGCATAATTATTCCATGCCCGAGCAATCATGGGATTTTTATCAAGAACATCTTTCCATAATGTTTCTTCTGAGCTCCAGGCAACGTTTCTAACACTAGTAGCCCCACCCAACACCGCCACAAAAAGAATCATCGAGCCCGCATAATGTCCCATGCCAAAACGCATTTTATAAAGCCGTTCAACCTGCGATGCCAAATAAAAAACACCATGCATCAACCCGAAGGCTAAAAGCATCATCAACCCAAATGAAGCAACATATGTTTTATAATCACAAGCAAGCTCCGTACCTGGGAAGATAGAGGCACGCGGTAAAATAGCAAC
>CAZBUZ010000066.1:0-6781 GCA_964495205.1 uncultured Pseudomonadota bacterium
TTACAGATCTAGAAAGATGCCTTGAAATTTCTGAAAAAAGCAAAGAAGATTTCAGTAAAGTGTTTCCAAAGCTCCTCGAATTATCAGACAAAAACTCAAAAGATATTTGGTAAGCTTAAAAAATCAAAAGGGAGAAATCATGAAGCAGGAATCATTGTTCGCAATTTGGAAAAAAGCTTGGCACTTTTTAAGCCTTAACACAGTGCAAGAAACACTTTCCATTTTTAAAAAAGTTAGTATTACAATTTTAAAAAATTTTTGGTGGCTAATTCTACTATTCGTTTTTAGCTTTGAAATGCATTTAAACAGCCTATGGGCCGCAACATTCGTCGTTGGCAGTTTTATTATCTTTGTAGCAACAAAGCCTACCGATAAAAAGCAAACTTTTGTTTTTTTTATAAAATCTTTTTCAGGATTTTGGCAATGGCTCTTTACTGGTGGAATCGCAATGAATGCTGGAACGCTTCTTGTTCTTTTAATCGGCGGACTTCTATCAACTCCCTTCATTTTGTTGCCTAAGATGCGGTATGCTTTTGCGGCTCCAACTTTGCTCCTATGCCTTCTCCCATTTGGTCAACTAAGCCTGTTATTACGATCGGATAATCCCCAAAATGGATTTTTTGCACCAATAGCACAAAGCATTCGCTTAAACTTTAAATTTTTTCCCATATGGATAACCAACCTTATTCCATTTATTTTCTTGTCTCTCATCATCCTCGGCTCCTCCTATTTATTAGATCAGAATGTAAGGGTATATCTCATTTCAACAGCCTTGCCGTTCCTTTATGCTTTTTACTTATCATCAAATATTGCTCTCTATCTTAAAATTCAGCCGCTGTTTAAATCAATAACCACAGCTGCTTTCAAACAATAACGGCTCGATCATGTTTATAATTTGGGGCACAAAGCCTCGGAGCAAAATTTTAGAATATGGCCGATTCAAATGTCCATTATGTAACATTGAAGGCACTTATTATCTTCTGGAAGTTCGTAAGTACTTTACTCTTTTTTGGATTCCCCTTTTTGCTATAAATAAAGGGACCCTGTATCTCGAATGCCAAGAATGTGGAACACCGTTTAATCCATCTTTTTTTCGCCGAGTTGATTCAACCAAAGGCCAGGAAAAAGTAGGCTAAAGACTAGGATTCGGTATTTAATAAACACGCCAACTCTCAATCGCAGCATCAATACGCTGCATTATCGTCTGTATCTTCTACTATAAAATAAACTCAACACCTGCTTGAAATTCGACGCATCACGCAAAATACTGTCGCAATCAATCAACCCACCATTCAGCCCAAAACTTGAACGTCACCAGGTTTTCTTAAAAATCTGACATCGCATGCTGTTACAACCCGTTCTTGACATAACCATTTCTTGTAAGCATATTTTCTGATAAATGTAAAAGCATCAAAAATCTATGCGCCGGAAAGGATTTCATGCGGATCTCTGCCATAATATTCATATGTCTTGCAAGCATAAACGTATGCTTCAATACCAGCAATGCACAAAAATCAATAGCACCCAACAGTCCAAAAGCACTTGAACATGATGAATTCATGCAATCCTTTCTAAAATCATTGCCCAAAAAGTTAGCGACACAGGCTCGCTATGAGCATGGAAAATTAACAATTAAGAGTGCCCCCTGGGATTCGTCATCGTGTCTATTAGGACTTGGTCTCACAGGAATCGGAATGCTCGCACTAGTTGCGGCCCTGGTGAGCTCTTGCAGCAGCAGCCAGGGGCTAGAAAACGCAGGACAACTTGGAGCATCAGGGTTCTTCCTCGCAGTACTAGGATTTATCATAGCCGCTAAAAATACCCCACCCGACAACTGTGACCTTAGCTTTGATGCCCATGGATTATCTTTGAACGGAAAACGACAATTCACCTGGAACCAGGTAGATGATATGGCAATGGACACGATAACGCTCTGTAGTGAATATAAAAAAATCTCCGAAGAGACAACGCTGAAAATTTTTGATCGCTTTCGCAATAATCTTTTATCACTATCGACTAATATGCCACTTGGGGTAAGCCTTAACAACATTGTTGCATTGATAAAGCATTACCGTGAAAAGACAATAAAAAAAACCTGACAAGAAAAAGTAGCCCATGAAGTCTCAACGCATCTTCACGCTGTTTTTGTTATCAATAACCATTCTCTCAAACACGTATGCATGCTTTTGGGACAAGACATGGGATTGGGTAGAACCTCAGCTGCCACAAAAAAGCATCGCAAAACAACAACCTAAAGAAGATCATGCATTTCAAAACCGCCTGACGCTTAAAAGTCTTAAAGACAATAGCATCAAAAAACAACCATTATCACAAGAACCGCCTGAAAAAGTTATTCAACGATACGTAGAAACCAATAAAGCAACAGAGCTTGATACCTTTTTAAAAAAACTCAGCCAAACGGACAAAAAAAATCTTTTGGCAAAAAAGCTAACACTACCCGGTTCTCAGCAAAAACCATTCATTACCGACTTTGTAAACCTAGCGGTTAACTATAAATACCCTGATGTAACCACGGTTTTACTCAAGCATGGAGCCGACAGTCACACCAGTGCTTCCGATGGCTATTGCCCACTCACCAGAGCAGCCGATAACAACCAACCCAACATAATCGAGTTACTCATTACGTATGGTGCCAACATTAATACACGCGACGAAAATGGCAATGCAGCGCTGCACATTGCTGTTCAAAAATCACATGAAAACCTTATCCCATTTCTTTTTATGCATGGAGCAAATATCAACCAAGCTCAAAAAAATGGTTTCTACGCTATTGACAACGCAATACACAACAAAGATTATGTAATGGTAGAAATGCTTGTTAATCATGGAGCGAACCTTAATCAATCGAGTCCCGATGGCTTCTCACCACTTACGATAGCCGTTGATGTTAATCATCCTAAGATCATAGAACTACTCATCAAACATGGGGCTAAAATCAATGCCTATGACAAAAATGGCAACACAGCCCTCTATCATGCAACACGCAAGTCTCATGTTAACCTTATCGGCTTACTTGTTAAGCATGGAGCAAAAAGCAATTTTGCCTGCGCTCAAGGTTTTACACCGCTTGACGTTGCTGTAACCAACAGCGATGAGCCTATGATAAAAACCTTAGTCAAGCATGGAGCTAAAATTAATGGGTGCGGCAATGGTGGCTTTTCTCCGATCACACGAGCAGCCGCAAAAAACCTCCCCAACATCATAAGACTTCTGGTTAAACTAGGCGCAAAGATAAATAACTATGACAAAAATGGCAATACGGCATTTTATAGGGCAGTAAGGAGCGCTTTCGTCAATCTTATCCCCCTACTCGTTGAACTTGGCGCTGATGTTACACTCCCCTGCAAAGATGGGTTCCTTCCTCTATCAATTGCCATAGACAATAACGATAACTCAATGATCGAGATGCTTGCCAAACACGGAGCCAATCTCAGTCAATGCGGCAACGACGGGTACTCACCACTCACCAGAGCAGCAAGTAAAAACCTACCAAGCATGATAGAGCTCCTCGTCAAACTTGGCGCTCACATCAATGGACAAGATAATAATGGAAATACAGCCTTACATATCGCCACACAAAAATCATATACCGATCTCATTAAGCTGCTCCTTGAGCTTGGTGCCGATAGCAACACCAAAAACACCTATGGAACGAGCACGCTTCTCGATGTGCTCGCTAAGGGCAACTTAACAGCAGCAGAAGAATTACTCACTCACGGCGCCGAAGTTAACGCTCAAGATAATAATGGCAATACGGCACTACACATAGCGATAGAAAAATCCTATGATGATTTTGTCAAAAATCTTAAAAACGCCGGGGCAGACATCAATATAAAAAATAAAATTAACGTTACACCGCTACAGCTGGCAGCAAGCTATCATAAAAAAGAACTCATAACAATGCTGCTTAACGGGCAAGACCCATCGCTGCAAGACTTTATAAAAACAATGTATCTTAATGATCTCGATGCATGCATGCTGCTTTTATCGTGCTGCAAAACAAGCCCACTTATCTTACGCCAAGGAATTATCGAGTTTAATTATTATGCTCTCTCAAGAGGAAATCAACAATTAGTTAACATTTGCCATACAAGCATCAAAAATTTTATGAATACCACTGTTGCGGGGCATTATCCACTCCATCTTGCCGTCATGCATGGAAATAACAACATCGCTCATTATCTTGTCGAACAATGCAATGCAGATGTTAACCAAGCCGACTATTATGGACTAACACCTTTACACTATGCCGCAATATTCGACAACTATGAACTGTGCGCTTACCTCATAAAGAAAAAATGTCTCATAAATCCAACATCAATTAAAAAATGTGACGCCTACCAAGAAAATTCAACGCCATGCGATTTGGCAATACAGCTTGGTTTGGACAACATCGCACAATTACTTTTAGCTCACGGCGCGAAAACAAATATCTATCACACAAATTTCACACCATCACATCAAGCAGATCATCTCGCCCTTTTTGTAGACGCCGAAAATGAAGATACAAAAAACACAAAACCTCTCGCCGCTGTCAACGTAGCCTTTTCACAAGATCTAAATCGTTTAATTAAACAAAAAGCATGCTCCATCATTGTTATTGGCCAGCACCTATTACTCAATGCCTTAAAACTATCTTGTTCGCTCAAGGAATGGTGCATCGTCGAAATCATCCAAAAAAACGTTTCCAGTTACATTCTTGTTCCCCCACAACTCATTAATTATGGTATGCAAACAACTAAAAAATCATTAGATGACCAACTTCAAAAATTAGGCTTTGACCTTACAACACTTCAGCACAACTACGTAGATGAAGCCTATGTACGTAATAAGCAATTCAAAGACTGCTCAGAAAAAGAGTTTAGCTCAACAATTCCTATCATGCTTAACGCCCTCCTCATCCCACAATCACGTGCTATTTTTTGGGGCGGTCATGGCTGTGTACAGCCACCAGCTAAAATCGGCAACCTATTAAAAGATGATGCGCTTAAACTTATCAATATTTTGGCAACAAAGAAGACAAAAACTCTTTATATCTCATCGTGTTTTCTTGGCGGGAAAAATACAAAAACGATGAATGCACGCAACATGATTATTATAACAGCAGCAACAACAGAAATAGCCGCTTTATCAAAAAATGGCACACGACCAGCAAACTGGAAAGCTTTTTTCAATGGACTGTCCAAGTATATCCCAGGCAATCAGAGTAAATTTTGTAACGACCTATCCAACGAGTCATTGCCGCTATTTCTCACAGCAAAACCAAACATAACCAACTTTCCACATATTAAGTTCCCAGGAGAACCGTTCAAACTCCTCCCTATAAATAATCAAGCAATAACCATTAATGAAAAAACATCATCGGCCAACAAACAGCTAACCTTAGAAAATAAACGCCTTGTAGAAATTGAACAAAGCTATATTAAAAATCCAATTGAAATCACCGGTAAAATTCCACTACTCATTTCCAACCTTAGTAAAAATATCTTTGAAAAGGTAACCATTAATGCATTAGAAAAAGCGGATCATAATGATGTTCTGTATCTCATGCAAAAACTGACTCGAGCACCACGTTTTGATGATAGCACGCTTGAAAACACATTCATCATCAATGAGCTTAATTTCAAAACCCAATTCACCTTTAATGCAAAAAACAACAAAAACAAGAAGCTTCCGTTAATGTTATACCACATCGTTATACAGCGCGGCCCGGATAGCAACTGTTCAATCTTCTTCAGCACCGACAAACAACCAACAACGACAAACAGTTTTGGTATCGCCTATGACAAAAAAACACGGCAATGGATCAGCTATGAAACGTTATCGCATGGTGAGTTTGAGCTTTATCAAAAAATCATTAGTTGACCCGAAGAAAATCGCTCATTTTTTTTAGTACTCATAGACCCCATATCAAACGATTATTACGTCAAACACCCCGCTACCATTTTTATGCTTTTTTTCATATTTCCTTGGTGTAGATCATACAAAAAGTACAACGGACAAAAACTTTTTGTTATAGCTAAACATAGAGGCTCGAATAACCGCAAAATATTGGTTGAGAAGGAGTGCTTATGTTTAAAATGATCATCACCGCAGGAACGTTGATTCTCATTATTCTTTTTGTTTTTTTCGTCATATTTAGTTCATGCGGCATACGAGAGGTAAAACACCTCAACGCACAGGAATTATTGAAAAGGATAAACACAGAACCTGAACTCACCGTCATTAACGTTCTCAGCAAGGAAAGCTATGACAACTGCCACATCAAAGGATCAATCAACATTGCCTTGCAAGACCTGGAACAAGCCGTAAAAGATTGGGATCGCAATAAAAACATTATTGTTTATTGCGCATCATATAAATGCACGGCAAGTGCTGATGCTTACAAACAGCTGGTCAAACTAGGATTTAAAAAAGTTCTCGCTTATGAAGGCGGCATCAAGGAGTGGCAAGAGTTTGGCTATCCAACAGAAGGACCATGCCAATGAAATATTCCAACATAAACAGATGACAAAACACTACACCACCACCGACCGTATCATCACAAAAAGGGCCCATTCTCCATGGAGGTTAACGGGCCCTTCTCAATGTGCGTATCAAACAAAATCAGAATCAACATCTTTGGCGTAACGATTCAATAAATAACCTAGCTCTTTACCCCAATACTTTGAAAAAACGCCATAACCTTCAGCATTTCTTCGTGCTAAAAATTGATCAATCTGCAATCCAACGGCCAACCGTTCAAGGTGGTGGTAATTAT
>CAZBUZ010000067.1:0-6600 GCA_964495205.1 uncultured Pseudomonadota bacterium
CCATTTGCCTTCAGTAAAATCACTCTTTAATTTTACTGATTCACTTTCTCTGAAATACATGTTGTAGCCAAGGTCAACATTGAAGCCACCCTTGTTGTAGGCAAGTCCAATGATGCCATCAAGTTGGCTTCCTGGTGTTACCTCAACATTTTGGTTCAAAAGGTTAGCGGCAGGCGTCAATTTACGATTAGCTTGTGCCGCACCCAAATCGATCAAACCATAGTATTGTCCCCAGTTCCAATCCTTCAAGCCAGGGGTTCTATTTTCTGTTGCGTGGAACAAGTAGCGCTAGTTCGCAGCAAAGTTCAGTTTGAAGTTATGGTCTTCATCGCCCCAGATGCGAGCAGCTGCTGTCAAGCCACCGCCAAGACCGAAGTGTTTGCTGCCATAGATAGGCTCAAACATATAGTCGCCTGTAGGTTCTTTGCCTGTTGGGATAGAGATACCAATGTTCAACCCAATGTGATATGATTCTTTTTTCAAGAAATTGTAACCAAGCATGATGTCGATGTCGGCAACACCCGTTGCTGAGTGTTTGCCGTCAATCTTTGCCTTTGTAAGAGCGTTTTGAGCATTTTCAGCAGCTTGGGTATAGGTGTTACCCTTAAAGAAACTAACAAGATTTGCTCTGCTAATTTCATCTTCGGCTGCTATTTCTGTTACTGCAAGTTTAGGATCTGTTTCAACGTGAGCAATAGGAAGATTTACCTTAAGATACAAGCCATTAACAATTTTTGACAAATCTTGATAATAGGCAAGATCCACACCATAATTGATTAATTCTGGATCCAATTTAACAGACAAACGCTCGGCTGCTGTGGCATTGTGATTATGAAGAATGTAAGCAGGATCTAAATCAGCAGTACTTGAGGCAATGGCTGCAGCTGTTGCAATAAGCTTAAAATCATTCTTTTCTGTTATACCAAAATACTTACCTGTATCACTCTTATTCGTATTTTGTCCATAGAATCCAACTACTTGGAAGTTACCGCCGAAGCGATCTTCAAGTGGAGCATGGATGCGTTCTGCCCAGGTTGTTTGTTCAAGAGGAAGATTAACAAGCGCGTTGTTACGAGGCATTAAGAATGTTTTGTTTGTATATGCGCCGGCATTTGCACTTACCAAAAGTGCTGCGACTAATAAACCTTTAATAACTTTGTTCATATTTGGTTTCCCCAAAAACGGTTGTACATTATTTTTTTATTACCTAACGAAATAGTGAAAGAACGTATTCTCACGAAAAACATTCTAGTTTGATTCTCCTAACAGACCTCCTTTCTTACTCTATTAAAAAAAACATAAACTCCTTGTGTTCTAACGGTGAGTCCCCGTTCTTTTTTTTTCCGGAGGTAATCCAATTCGGACTCAATCCGGTTGACGGGATAACAATGCTGCATGTTTTTTTCTTAACAATAAAACCTCGCTTAATGAAAACATGCATGGCAACTGCATGTTCGCTTGAGCCTTTCTCCTAAAGGTGCTTTCTCTGTCATCCCGGCCCCCGAGCCGGGATCCATCCTCGTGCTTGCATCAAATGATTTTAAGATGGATCCTCGAACGGTGTCGAGGATGACAAATGCGAGGGAATTTCAAATCAACGTTGATAGGTTAGCGACTCGTGATGAATATATCAAGTATTTTTTTTACACCTTGATGAAAGTAATAGTCTTTAGCAGTTTGCCAACATTTTTTTTCGCAACGCAATACTTTAAAAAAACAATTTGGTTTTGTGCTGGTTTTAAAAATGTTTTCTCGCGGTCTTGGGAGACGGAAAAAGAAAATATTTTTTAATTTTTTTAAAAAAGTTTTTTGTAAAGACACTCGCAACGAACCTATCCATTAGCCACAAGTTTTAGCCTTACGCTTTTCATATTCGATGGAAAAAATCGTCAAATTGGGATCGTTTATTTTTGCAATGAAGCATCCTACTCTTTATGCCCTGGCATAAATCACCTTGCCTTCTCGTTTAACCTTATAAGAAAGCGAAATCTCTTATGGAAAGGTACTCTTGCAACAAAGATGGGGAGCATGTTACAATGTTTTTTGTTGCTGGAATAAAAAAATTGGTAAAAGGGTATGACCATGAGCGATCCAAAAGAACTTGATCCGCGTTATAAAAATGAAATTTTACGGGCACTCGAATATCACTTTCCAGGCGCTAAAGTTATTCTCTTTGGCTCACGAGCTCGAGGCACTAATCAACCCGGTTCAGATGTTGACATCGCTGTTGATGCCGGTAAAAAAATAGAACTGGGCGAATTGGCAAGAGCACGAGCAACGCTGGAAAATACTACAATTCCATTTTTTACTGATCTAGTTGATCTCAATCGCGTGCCACAAGAACTTCGAAAAGTTATCGTTAAAGAAGGTATCGTATGGAAAAATTAACCTTGCAACTAACTCTTTTACACAAATCATTAAAAACACTGCAAGATTCTTTTGTGGTTTGCAAAAAAGCCAAGGCAATCGGAGATCAAGCTCTTATCTTGGCAACGGAAGACTCCATTATTCAACGTTTTGAATACACCTTTGACAGTTTCTGGAAGACCTTAAAAAAATATCTTGAAATTACCTACAAACTTCAAGATGCCAACAGTCCCAAAAATGTTTTTCGTTACTGCATTAGATACGATCTATGCCCTGCTCAAGATGGTGAAAAACTCATCAAAATGGCCGATGATCGTAATACAACAACACACACCTACGATTTAGAAGAAGCAAAAGCAATCCTCCCCAACATCCAACACTATTATCAACTCATGACAACCATAATCAATCGCATACAAAAATCGGCAAGTTGAAATCGCCTATTTTTGCCACAATCAATGTAAACACTTTTGTTGTAATGGCTATGGCTACATCAACACTCGCTATATCAAAACCCTCCCATTCAAGGAACTTTTTAATGATTTGTGGATCGGCAAAAGCGACTATGCCTGGAAAAAACATCCCATCGTTTATTTTGATTTCAATGGCATCAGCCACCAAACGCCTGAATTGCTCGTGCTGGGACTCCATAGTAAACTCGATGACCACGCAACAACCTACAACATCACCCTTGAAAAAAAGACCATCAAAGAAAAATTTTCAGAACTCATAAAAAAACTGGCCGCCGCACATGGGCCCGGTTGATGCCTGCATCCACTTTCTTTTTGTCACCGGCGTCAGTAAGTTCTCTAAGGTCTCGCTCTTCTCTGATTTGAATAACCTGCAGGACATCACCATGGACCCTGCCTACGCCACGCTCGTCGGCTATACCGATGACTGGGAAGTGCGACGTGCTATGACGGGACAAATCATGGAATTTGTTGGCCATGTGTCGCCTGTCAACTTTGGAAGTTTCATTCCAAAATTCTCCTCAGCACTGACTAACGATGACATCGCCCTCTTTTGCCAACACCTACAAGACTTTTTCACCCTCATTCCACACACCATCATCGTTAATCGAGAAAAATTTTACCAAGGAACATTCTAAAGGAACATTCTATATGATCTGCCGCCTCTTCGGCGGACAACTGCTTGCCGAAGTCCCTACCCAACTTCGCCCTGCGCCCAGGAAGGCTTGTGGCTACGAAGGGCAGGCCCACATGGGATTTATTGACCTTCAACTCGAAAGCTCAACTCGCCGCTACATCATTGAAATGAAGAAGGATCGCTCGCCAAGTGCCGCGCTCAAAAAAATTGAGGCCAAAGGGTACCACCTGGCAAGCACCATTGAAACGACAAAACCTATCGAACTGGTTGGCATCTCATTTTATAAAACAGCCAAAGGGGTCAAGGTGAAATGGAAGAGCAAAGGGGTCTAGGCTCATGAACGCTTCAGCTTAGAGCTCCATGGTTAAAATTCAAGATTATCGAATCAATTGCGGTAGTTCACGCAATGCCTCCGCCAAGGGAATCGCCGTAATATTCCCGAAATATTCTCTATGCTTGCCCAGATACAGGATATGCAATGACGCTTCGGGATAATCGTCGCCAAATGCCTTAAGCCCTTTGAGCATTTTATGCGTAATCTGTGTAGAGCGTTTAATTTCAAAGGCATGCAGTCCACGAGAACCGTATAACACAAAATCAATCTCCATGCCCGACGATGTTCGCCAAAAATATATTTTATACCCCAAATCGAAGTAATCATTGATTGCGCGCAGTGATTGAAAAAAAAGAGTCTCGAGTGCTGCGCCATCAAGTTCTTCCTGTGTATCAAGAGGGCCCTTTGGCCGCAACGCTCTAAAAACACCAGTATCAAAAAAATAAAACTTTTGATGCGCTATCATTTTTCTTTTTGCTCGTAAAGTAAAAGCATCAATGCGTACCGCCAAAAGCAAATCCTCTAAGATCTGAAAATAGTCAGCAACCATAAGGCGATGCAGTGAAAGCTCGCAAGCAATTTCTGAAAAATTTAAAATATTGCCCTGCGAAAAACTTGCTGTCTCTAAAAAACGATTAAATGCGCCGATATTTCGTGTAAGCCCTTCCTGCAAAACCTCCTCGCGCACATAGGTTTGAACGTAGCTTTCTAAATATTTGTTAGGGTCGGGGTGATTAATCACATGCGGCAATAACCCATACATCAATGCCCGCCGCAAATCAAATTCATCATTAACTTCTTGCATGACTAACGGATGCATATGATATGTTAACGCCCTTCCAGCAAGAAGATTAACGCCCTTTTTCCGCAAACCCCTGGCACTTGACCCCGTCAATAAAAAACGAACCTTGCGCGCTTCAATGAGTCGGTGAACCTCATTTAAAAGTTCAGGTACACGCTGTACCTCATCAATAATAACCCATCGATCAGCGGCAGGTGGAATCAATGTCGCCAGTCGATCAGGCTGAGCAGCCAACATGCTATAGGTAGAAAAATCTAAAAGATCAAGATATAAAGAGCCTGTCATGTAGGTTTTGAGCCAAGAGGTTTTACCCGTTCCACGCGGTCCAAACAAAAAAATACTGTTTTTCCCTTCGATAGGAAGGCTTAAAATGCGCTTAAACACGACTTTCTCCCATGATAAAGATGAACAATCACGATTATTTTACAGGAAAAAAGATCACTTTTAAAAGAAAATTCACAAAAAATGATGGCGCTAGCATCATTTTTTGCGAAAAAATGATGCTAGCGCCATCAAAAATCAAAAAAAATTCAAACTACCCCGTGAAACGTTGGTCTCATGCAAGATATGCTTAAGCAGCGTAACGTATTTGGGGATGCTACTTATGACGCGTTCTGCTGTTGCCTCATGATACGTGTGTGATGTAAGATTGCGATCCTCTATCATCTCCAAAGCCTGTTCAACATCTGATTCTGATAAAACACGAGACTTGAGACACTGCCGGAATATGATCGCCGGACCTATCTGCTCAAATTTCACACCGAGCTCTTTTTCAAGGTACAATTTTGCATATTTCCAGGTAACATCAAAAGAATATTCAAATCGCTGGATTGTTGCATCGCGCAAATACTTAACAAGCGTTGCCTGGTCCATGATATGATAATTGAGCGGGGTTTTTAATGCTTCGCGATAATCTTTTGCGGCTTGCTCAAGCGTCTTTATCGCTTGCTTTGCAAATTCGTATTTTGTTTTTAATTGCTCCATTCGATCCCTTCACGCATAATGTTTTCTCTGAGCTCACAAGAAAGCGGCTGCTGAAGATCTACAAGATCTATACAAAATGGAATAGTTGTTGCAGCCAAAGCCTCACGCAAGAGCGTCATAGTTGACTTCTTAATTTCGTAGCCACAATCAAGAGCGATATCAATATCGGATTCTAATGCGTGTGTTTTACGTGCCCGAGAACCAAAAAGATAGATCTTAGCCGTTGGCAGGAATTGTTTGATGATGTGCACAATTTTTTGCTTAAATCGCAATTCATTGCTAGGAGTTGGTAATAGTCCCTTCATAACCAGTATTCCTAAGCGATTAAGGAGGCTTGCAAGGATACAACAGATTTTATTTTACGGTGTTTCCCTGCAAACATCAAGTCTGCAAGAACGTCATGCCCCACAAATACTTGGTCGCACCTTCTCAGCCAAATCTTTGTGCACGATGAGCAACACATCATCGGTCTCAATGACGCGCACGTCATGTACACCAACGCAAACCACTTTTTTGGTTGGGCTAAATGCAAGGTTATTGTCACCATCAACGTTAACAACGCGCGACTTGGCTTTACCATGGCGATTCTGCAACGTAAGAAAAACATCAATATTTCCTACATCATGCCATTCAAAATCAGCTGGAAAGACAATGGCATTTGAGCTTTTTTCAAGCACCCCACGCGAGATGCACACCGATGGCAATTGATCATAGGAGGCATTACCGCACACAAAGTCTTTCATCTTCGCAAAAAGCTCGGGCTGATAACGCGCCAATTCATTGATGAAGGTAACAACTGATGCTGCAACAATGCCAACATTCCACAGCATATCCCCCTGCTGCACAAAATGCTCTGCTGTTGTTCTATCGGGCTTTTCCCAAAAACATTTGACGGGGAAAAATGAGGCATCGCGTGCTTGATTTTCTTGATTGGCTTGGATATAGCCATAACCGGTTGCAGCAAACGTTGGCTTAATACCCAAAATGCACATGTTCGTTGATTTTT
>CAZBUZ010000068.1:0-6558 GCA_964495205.1 uncultured Pseudomonadota bacterium
AACAATTCTTGATAATGACCAAATGTTTTTGTCTCAAAACAATATTCAAACAATCGATTTGCAAGACCAAAAAGAGCTTGCGTTTGTGCATATCCCTCTAAATGAGGAACCAATAACTGTAAAAAAGCTTTGTATTTATTAATGATTAAATCATAGTGCGTTTTAGTCTCCTCATGATTACCCAATGCCGTGGCAAAATTACTTTGGCGCAAAAAGTCTATAAATGCCGGCATATCCGTATCAAAAGCTTGATACAATGCCGCAAAATTATCCGCGATTCCTTTGTCCATGGGTACTGTAAGCTGATACCCGTCTTCATTGATCTGCCCATTGGTCAAAACCTTAAGAAAAGGTGTCATCCTACTCAACAACGCAAAGTTGTTTTCAAACGAGCTTCTAAAATGTTTGTAAAAAGAATCACCAAGGTCGCCCTTAAGATCCGAAAAATTCACATCGGCATAGACATCTTGCCACTTGTGCCACTTTTTAAAAATTTGCCGACCCTGTTTATGTTCTGCAAAGAGAGCTGATTCTCCCAATAAAAAGACACCTGTAACGGCTGCAAGCACACAGGCTTGTATAATTTTGAAATATTTCATAAATAAACCCCTTATATCCTTAATTATTGAAAAACCACATTCTTCGTTGTTTATTACCTTAGCGCTACACCTCTCTTTCGACCAATTATTTCTACGTATCAAATTTCAACATAAAAATCATAAATCAGTTTCCTTTTTTTTCAATAAAGAAAACAAAAAGAAAGAGCCTCGGTTTTTGCAACTCGAGGCTCTCTTTCAATCGATTAATAACGAAATATTTTGATTATTTAAGTGATTCGAATTTTTCAAAACCCTCATTATCTTTTTGTTCAAAAATAAGAACTTGAAAAACACGGCGCGAACTTGCTTGCTGAATTTGAAAACAATAATTTTCATAAAAAACGCGTTCACCTTTGCGTGGCAAATGCTGCAATTTTTCAGCCAAAAAACCACCCAGTGTAACCGAGTTTTCTGTGTTAAAATTGATTTTTAACAAATCCTCAAGCTTTTCCAAATTCAAGCTCGCACTCACCAGCCACCCACCACGCTCCAGGGGAACAATATCGGTGCTGATAACTTCGTGCTCATCAGTAATTTCATTACCAATAATTTCTTCAAAAATGTCTTCAAGCGTTACTAAGCCAACAACGCTCCCATATTCATCGATGACAATTGCCATGTGAAGGCGTTTCTTTAAAAATTCATTCAAGAGCTGATTGATTTTTTGCGTTTCAGGAATAAATAAAATGGGACGCACCAATTCCTTAACAATCTTTTTCTGCCCTCGATAGAGCATTTCAAATACGTCCTTTTGATGAACAATTCCTATGATATTATCGTCCTTGCCCTCATATACCGGCAAGCGTGAGTACCGTGAATTGTGAAATATCTCAATAACCTTATCCACTTCGGCATTGGCATTAACAAGAACCATATCCGTTTTAGGAATTAAAATCTCTTTGACAACCGTTTGGCCAAGACCAAAGATATTTTGAAGCATTTCTGTTTTCTCGCGCTCCATAATACCCTTTTGATCGCTGTAATCAATAAGAAACTCAATTTCTTTTTCTGAGACAATATCTTGCCGATCAAGCACATGACGCCCACCAAGCTTGTTGAAAAAATAATCAGCTATGCGCAATAAAACCGTCACGAGTGGATAGCTTACATGAAAAAGCACATTAATTAAAAATAAAAAGGAGCCAAACAATTTTTCGTGATGTGTTTTTGCAAAACTTTTGGGTATAATTTCACCAAAAACTAAAATCATCACCGTAGCTAGAGTAACGCCAACAGGAAGACCAAACTGCCCCAAATAACGTTGCATCATGTGTGAAATTAAAACAGAGGTTAACACATGAGCAAAATTGTTTGCCAACAAAATAGTAATTAAAATCCGCTGTGGATTTTTTTCCCACGATTCGAATAAAGCCTTATATTTTGCAACCGAAAACTCAAGCTCTTTCAACTTAAAAAGACGTAATGCCGTAAAAGCCGTCTCTAAAAAAGCAAAAAGCGCAGCAAATGATAAAGATATTAAAAATAAAAAAAATTCACCTAAAAGTGACATAAATAACAACTCCTAAAAAAGCACCTTCCCTGTTAAACACGCAACTGTTTCTTATCAATTTTACCTGTTGCATTCATGGGAAGATCCTCCAAATAAACAAACTTACGTGGGACTTTGTATGCGGCCAAGTTATTCACACACAAATCACGCAACTCTCTCTCCAACGCTCCGTTTTTTTCTTTTATTGCTAAAAAAGCGACCGGAACTTGACCCGACATCTCCTCTTCCTGACCGATAACAGCAGCTTTAAAGACATTTGGATGCGAAAGTAAAACATTCTCAATCTCGGCAGGATAAATATTAAATCCTTTATGAATAATAATATCCTTTTCCCGCCCTTTTATCGCTAAATATCCCTTTTGATCAACAAGCGCAAGATCTCCGGTATTTAACCAGCCATCGTGCAGCACCTTCGCTGTTGTTTCAGGTATTTTGTAATATCCTAACATTACATTGTCGCCCTTGACCCACAGCGCTCCGGCCTGCCCAGCGGCAAGCCGTTGTCCTTTTTCATCTCTAATTTCACAGGCAAGATCAGCCAGAATAGGACCAACAACGTCGGTGGGTTCATCATGATTTTTATAGTTAATAGCAATTACAGGCGAAGCCTCGGTCAACCCATAGCCAGACGCAATTTTTCTGCCATAAATCAAACTAAATGCCGCTCTAATTTTATCTGGAAGCATATCTGCGCCAGAAACAAAAAGCTTCACCGTCTCTAATGGTGCTGTCTTCATGAGACACAACAAACCATAAAGCGCAGGGACACCAACGAACAAGGTTGGTTTATGCTTTAACCCTTCCAAGATAAGCTTCCTGTCAATTTTTTGCACAACAATGACAGAAGAGCCCGTCATTGCAGGAACCCAAATACAAACATTCTGAGCAAAAACATGGAACAGTGGCAAAACACAGAAAAATCGCTCGCCCTCACGCATGCCACACATTTTAAATCGCGCGTATGCCTGAAGGCTATTCGTTACTATATTGCGCGACGACAACATAACGCCCTTAGGTAAACCGGTCGTACCCGATGTGTATAACAAAAGACAAAGTTCACCAGGAGATAGTTCTGGCAATATTAATTGAGTAACCTGCTCATCAAAATCAGCCGGCTCAACAGATTGCCAATCAACAACTTCCTGAATAATTTTTACGGGAGGTAAATGCTGGAGGTAGCCCTCAGACAAAAGTTTATTCAAATTTACATGAAGAGTAGATGAAACAAGAATCAAGGAAGGTTCAGCATCACGTACCACATGCGTCAGCTCTTTTTCATGAAGATACACATTGAGAGGAACCGCAACAGCCGCATTCTGCCAAATCGCCCAATAAGCTACAAAAAAATCAAGGGAATTTTCGCAATACAATAGCACACGATCACGCGGTTGAATGCCGAGCTGCTTAATTTTTTCGGCAAGCAACCACGCGCGAAAAAATAATTCTCGATAGGTTATTTGCTGCTCTTTACACACAAGAGCGATATTGTTTGGATAGCGTCGACAAGCACGGTGTAAAAGACTTCCGGCAAAAACAAGATCTTTTCCGCTTGAAAAGTCTTTTCTCATATCCGCATACAATGTTTGCTCATCGCATGCGCCAGAAAAAAAACAACTATTCATATTCGTCTGTGTACTACCCATAAACAACCTATCACTATCCTTATTTATTTATCTTCTTCAATAACAATAACTTGCACAGGGCACAACAAAGCAGCCTCTTGAATAAACGCTGCATGTTGATCAAGATCTGCATCCTGAATAACCGTCGCTGTTCGATTGAGCTTAAAGACCTGTGGACATATCGCCTCACATGATCCGCAAGACACGCACCCTGGTTCTATATGCATTTTTTTTATCATGTTTTTTATTACTTATGAAGATTTATTTAGATTTTTTCTTATCTTCTACGCGTTCTGCATAGTCATTAAACTCTGCAAAAAGATCGACCCCGCCACAAGACTTATCGCAACCATGACAACCACTATGCCCTTTGCTTGAGCAACATGATTCAAAATCATCGTCGTCACACACGCCACAATCGCAGGCATCTTCTTCGTCGTCAAGTTCTTCATCTAATTCATCTTGATCAAAGGCAAAACTTTCCAAGAGGAGTTCAACTTCTTTGATGCTTCCCTCGTTTAAAGCTTCTTTGATATCTTCAACCATACTTAACAAGTTTTGCTTGGAAACTGATCCCTCCTCTAAGACGCCGCGCTTAAACTCTTCAGTTTCTAAAATTTCTTCATCTTCATCAACGATCATATTCATGATCTCTTTTGCTTTTGCCTCATCAGAAATTTTTTCAACTTGCGCCAACATTTTTAACTGCTCAGCAAGAAAATCAATATCTTCCTGGGTTTCTTCTTCGAATCGCTTTGCTTGCTCTGAAATCATCGTATGAATTTTTTCCAAACTTCTAGAATCTTCAGCGTCTTTGCAAGCTTGGACCTTCTTATCAATCACGGAAAGAAAATCAGCAAAAATGGCAGCACATTCTGTTTTTGCTTCTTTTTGTTTTTCAAGTAAAAACGAAGTCTGCTCAAGCAATGTTTCTAATTTTTTTAACACGAAGCACCTTTCATTGTTTATTTTTATAAAAATCATTATGAATAAGAATCATTTTACCTTAAACTTGAAATTTGTGCGAGGAAAAATGAATAAAAATTCAAATAGAAATGTTTTTGGTGTTTTTTATAGGTTTTGCCGAATATCTATAGCCGAAGATGGCCGCTCCCAGCTTTTATAATAAGCCTCTCGGTCCTGCATCATCTTAAGATAAGCCTTCGACAATGCCGATCTGAGCAAGATTTTTACCTTTTCATAATCCTCAAGATCAACCTTAGCCGAGCTTTCCCGCCGAGGGTTTATATGTGATTTATGCTGCTCGGTAAGCGATCCACCCTCTCGAATGCCTTTTGATGGCAACTTCCAATATGCCCCCAAAAAGTGAAGGTATACCTTACCTTGATCACACATTAAAACAAATATAACCCGCATCGTAGCATCATAGCGCACACCCTTCACCGCAATTTCCTTAGAAGGCGCATATTCCTCGATCATGAACTGCTGGTTCCTATCATGCAACCAATAGCTGTAGGTTGGATCGGAAAGATCAGGGAGTTTCTTAGGATCAATCAAAATGGCCTGTAGAATCTTTTTTAAATCCTTCTTTTCAACAAAAATAATCCCTTGCCCCTTGGATGAATTGATAGGCTTTATCACAAAGCGCTCACACTGCAACTCATCATTAATCGATTTAACCAATTTTCTCGTGTAGAGTTTTTTGCACACCTTGCAACGCGGCCGATATTGGCTTAATCTTGCATCTTTAAATAATGTATTGGTAAGCAATTTGCTATTACCAAATGGCCCCAGCGCCTCGCTCAAAAACAAGGTTGGCTGAAATTTTTTCTTAAAAAATCTCACCGCGCAATCTCGATAAGCGTTATTCTTAGTAATAACCAATGCTTTCTTATCTGGAAAAAAATTATTTGAACGGGACCTGTTAAAATTTTTTTCAAAAACCGTATCACGCCCCAGAACTCCCAAATTACCTGAAAACCTCCCACCCAGATCCTCATAACACTTTAGCGCCGTTTCTGCATAGCTATCACCTGAGATAGCCCCAGTAACAAACCATGTGGGCATACCAAGTACACTCAAAAACTTCCAAAAAGTTTGCCAAATAATACCCTGGCCAAACAAGGTATCATACCCCTGAAACTTCGACCTTGACGCCTCGCCAAGCTCACAAATCTTTACCTGCTCGCCATCAAACTTCAAATCCACAATGCCAAACGAAATATCGTCCTCACATGCAAGAGGCTTCAAGCCTTTGACGCAAGCACTCGCCAAGAGTTTATGAACTAACCCATCATCGCCAGCCAACACCGCAAGATCAAGTGGCGTCTTTCCTTGGCTGTCAGGAATCAAAATATCAGACTTATGAGCAAGCAATGCATCAACTAAATCGCTAGAATTTGTTTTTATGGCACGATGAAGCAATGTCTGACCACGCTCGTCTTGAATAGATAACTTTAAGCAAACAGCATCAGAAAAATGTTTTTTTTGAACCACCTTCCACATTTCATCAAACTTTTCAGCTACTGTTTTCTTTCGCGCCAAACCATAAGTATCAAAAGGACAAAAACAGAAAAATATCCCAACAATAAACCACAATCTAAAAATTTCGTCTTTTACCATTTATCTTCCAGCATGCACTCAAGCTAAACAATCTTCATCTTGACCCATGTATAATTCAGCAACCCCAAATGATTCAAACATTTCAACAACAGGCACATTCCCCAAGTCATATGCAACCATAAACGGAGTATTTTCTAGCCTATTGCGCACATGAAAGTTAACCTTATGTTCCAAAAGAATCTCAAATAAATAGTGCAAGCATTCTTGAGCCTCATGCGATGCCCAGATTTTTCGTTTAGCAGCC
>CAZBUZ010000069.1:0-6413 GCA_964495205.1 uncultured Pseudomonadota bacterium
ATAAAATAGCAACAATTACCGCCTTTTTAGACGGCAAAGAAATTAATCTTGGCCGCGCTGGAAATATTGGCAGCAAAGAATTTGAACTGCCGCTCAATATCGATACCACAAAAATGGCCGATGGCAAACATACGTTTGAGATTGAGGCAATTGATTCAAGCTATCATCACAATGGCTCACGAACCTCATGGACATTTTACGTAGACAACAAACCATTGCGCGCAACCTTTATCGAACCAAGTTATAAGGTCGATCAAGGCAAAACACTTCACCTGCAAGTTCAAGCAAATAAAAAAATAAAATCCGTTGAGATCCAATTTTTATCAAAAAGTTACGAATGCACCCCAACTAATGACATGGCAACAACCTATGAATGCTTTATACCAATCGAATGCGAAGAACAACCTCAAGCAACCATCGCTACGGCCGCAATAGAAGACCTTGTTAAAAACACCATGACAAGCACCGCGCAAGTGCAAATCATCGCATTTGTTTTTAAAAAGCAACGCGGTTTTACCATCGCCCAAGATAAGCTCAATGAAGAAAGTGAAGTAAGCTCAAGCCACAAAGTCTTGGAAGATGCGCTCGCCAAGTGGATTCAAGAATCTCCAAAGAAAAAAATGTGGCAAGGCGCATTTTTAACACCCGTAGAGGTCCAAAGAATAGCCACCCCCTTTGGTGAAATTCGTGTAACCCCAGAAAGAGGCCGGCACTTACACAAAGGCGTTGACCTCATTAATCGTCCTCGCTGCAGTGTTTGGGCAGCACAAACGGGCAAGGTCATCATCAAAGATCGCTTCTTCCTTACCGGAAACACCGTGGTACTTGACCATGGGCTTGGCATCACCACGCTGTATGGACATCTTGAAGATTTTGCAGACATTCAGGTTGGGGACGTCGTTAAAAAGGGTAATCCTGTTGGCAAGCTTGGCATGACCGGCTATGCAACAGGCTATCACCTGCACTGGGAATTGCGCGTTAATAATACAGCTGTTGATCCTATTGAATGGACGACAAAGGTTTACTAAAACTCCCATCCCCAAATTATTGACAATCCATTCCCCCCCATGATTAACTCATGGTTAAGATTTTTTATGTATCTTAAAAGGGGAAAGGATGATCGATGCGCAATAAAGTTACGGCTCTGCTTGCATTATTATGGATTATTTTTTTTGGAACGTTCCAAGTTATTTCGCAATCGAGCGTTCTTGAAAATCTCCCTGATCATGGGTGGGGGTATCTCGAGCGGTTAAAAAACGAAACCGATTTTCCCATTTCTATTTCTTATGAAAAACATCCGACTCATGATGCCATGCCAGAGCAAAGCGTTGTTCGCATAAAATCATTGGATCCAAGGCATGGCAAAGAAGGCAAGTATTACACCGTAAGAAAAGTTGAAAAAACTTTCTTCTTTCAAGCTGATGGAACAGACGCCAAGGATCCGGCAACATTATTCACCGTTCACCATCGCATGTCTGGGGACCTTAAATCATGGCTCGGATTCTCACATGCAACCGCTCGCGGCAACATGATGCGCTTTGATCCTGAAACAAAAACTATCGTCTTTGATAAAAAGGACTTTTTATCCGAGGATGCACAAGCAAGCCACTGGGAAATCATTGGTTCAACTATTGAAGACTG
The DNA here is from genome assembly GCA_964495205.1 of uncultured Pseudomonadota bacterium. Lineage (GTDB taxonomy): Bacteria > Babelota > Babeliae > Babelales > RVW-14 > GWF2-38-10. The sequence continues at coordinate 1,642 of CAZBUZ010000069.1, forward strand.
CTACCTCAAAAACAGGCTCAGCGAGGGATTTTTATATAATTATAAGGGTAAGGTTGAATTTAGACTTGAACCTGATCAAGAAAAAATAAAAACAGAGCAAGCTGTTTGGGGAATTTCTTATCAAAGAACTCGAGAACTTAATGAACAATTAACGCAACAGGTCAAAGACCTTGCTGCAGCTATCCCCAATTTGACATCAAAAGCAATTCAGCGCAAAAAAAAAGACATGTGGCTTTACACATGGGATACAAGACATCGCGTCAGACGAGAAGAAGATCAGGCGCGCAATCGTGTAAATAGTCTTCAGGAAGCAATAAAGCGAATACAGCAGGAGCTCAAACAATTAGAACCGGGAGCAAAAATCTATCGAGGAAAAAACAACAATGTTTGGGATCAGATTCCTGGCCTTTTAAACAGCATTTCTGTAAGAAACGATAGCGATGTTTGGGGGACCAATACTCAAGGCCAGTTATTCCATTGGGATGGAAAATCCTGGGCTGCAATACCAACGCAAGTGGACATGAAAGATGTTTCAGTCAATGCAACAGGAAAACTCTGGTGTGTATCAACAGACAACAAACCATGGATCAAAACAGAATCAGGCTTTAGCCCTGCAAAAACAGACGGGCTCCCGGATGAAAAAATGGTGATGGTCGCATTACGCAATGAACATGAAATTTGGGCGATGGGAGGAGCCCAAAATCATCAATTGTATGTCAGCACAGGCGAGGATTGGGTAAAAAACTCGCCACCAGACGCTATCATCTCATCAGTTTCAGTATCAGATAGCGGTGAGGTGTGGGCAACCGATACCAATGGCAAAGTCTGGCGCAAAAAAGATCAAAAATCATGGGAAACGGTCAATTGTCCTGCAGAAATGCGAAGTATCGCCGTCCGTAATAAACATGACGCTTGGGGAACAAGCAAGAATTATGATATTTTTCACTGGGATGGAAAAACATGGAAACAAGTTCCAGGAAAACTTGATTATGTATCGGTTGGAAGCGGCGTCACCGTAACAAAAATTGAGGGCAAGAAAGGAGTACGCGAAATTGAAACCGCTAGCACCATAATGCCAGATGGAAAGCCCGCGCAACCAAACGAAGCCGCTCGGATAAAATTTGAACTCGTCAAACTCGGCATGGGAGGCGGCGTACCACCTGGTGCAACCCCAAGCTTCATTAAAATTCCCGTTGCCAAAAACCCACAAGTATTAGGTTTTGCAAAAGAAACCATCGAAAACGTTGATGCGAGCACATTGTTCAAAGTAAATCCGCTCCTCACGCGCGGTATCGCTTGGTTAGAAGCATCCTTTAGGCCTGCAGGGAGAACCTCTATCTCATTCCTAGCCCGACCTAAAGATACAGGCGATGTGCAAGTTGTTTTTGGGCAAGATATAAGTCCTAACTACACCTGGCGCATTATCATCGGTGGTTGGAAAAATACCAAGTCAGCTATCATCAAGCGGCGGTATGAAGGCGACCAAGTGATTGATGATGTTGTCTGCGAAGTAACCAAAGAACAAAACCCTCTCGCAGCAACATTCCCAGGCAACTTCACTCCTTATTGGGTCTCAATAGACAATGGCTTTATTTTGGTTGGCATGGGAGAGCTTGGAGAAAATGTTTTCCTTGCGTGGCGCGATCCTCAGCCACCAACAGACGTTATTCAAGTCGGTTTTGGCAGCTATAAGCAACCGGTTGAATATACTCAAATTCAAATGGGCCCTCCAGTTATCACACATCAACCACAACGTGTTTTTTTTCCAACAAAAGCATCACAGGCTTCAAAGCCTATAACCGCATCACCTGCGCCAAATTCATTTGCATGGAGCCCTTATCCATTCAGAACAGCAGATGACGGCTCAATTGGATTTGAAATTCAAGGCCAAGATCAAGCTGTCATTGCTTTAGGACAAGATGCAACAAATGGAACGCAACATTATGCCATCACCTTTGGCGACCATAATGCAAAAAAGCAACGTGGGCTCAGCATCAAACGCTGGGATAGTCAAACAGCAACATACAAATATCTCTACTTTTTGAAGGAAGAAGCATATCCTGCAATCGCACTCCAGCAGGGTCAGTTTAAAAAATTTTGGATTAGCTTTTACAACGGACAAATTATTGTTGGGCAAAATGAGCTCGGACAAAATCCTCTTTTGGTTTGCCAAGATCTAGGACCACTTACCTCAATTGATGCCGTTGGTTTTGGAGCATTTGGCAAAACACCAATGCAAGTACGTAACATCGAAATTACACCAGCGCTCAGCATTGGAACGGAAAAAAAGTTTGAAGCATACAAACGAGTCAAAGAAAGCATCGACTTTAAGGGATCAATTGTCATCATCCTTCCTTTTGAATACAAATTTGCACAAGATGGTCAATCAGTGAAGCTCGAAGATGCTGTTAACAACAGAACGTATTATCCTGGCGCTACACCACAACAAGGAGCACTCTATTCATTCATGTTTACGGTTCTTCCTAATGGTGCACCTAAAATGGATTGGACAAAAGCGCCAGAAAATCCCCAAGAACTCAAATTCCAAAAAGAAATGGTTAAGATGGATGCCACCATGGCACTTAAACAAGCACAAGCTGATGCCATTAGACAATCTGGCGTCATTGATCGCAGCATCAAGGAGGCAGAAGCAGCAAAAACGGAAGCTAAAATTGGCGTAGCTCGCATGACAGCTGATGCAGGCGCAGAAGCAGGTGCAAAGCTCACCGCAGCTGGACCTATTGGCGCAGCGGTAGGTATAGGCATTTCAACTGCTAGCACCATCGGTTTTGGTATCACCGCGGGGCTCCTCGGCTCAAAAGCAGCAAATCAACAATTCAAGGGCGCTGAACTTGAAGCTCAAGCACAGCGAAAAGCATTAGACAAGGAAGCAGAAGCAGCACAACTAGCATTCCAAAAGCAAATCGCAGAAGGACAAGCAAACTTTGCATTTAGAAGCCACGATAGTTACGTCTACGTCGACCAACCTGAACGACCAGAATTAGGAGGAGCATCGATTCCACAAGAAGCGATTGACAACAAACAAGAACTCGTAGAGCTGCTGAATCAAGCAGATGCTGTTAGCACAAAAGACATCGATACCCTTCTTAATCTTTGCCAAAACATGATTTTCAAGATCAATCACTTTTATGTCATCAGCGAAAACGATGTCAAGCAACGTCTTTTCAGAGATTTTGAAAAACTAATAAAAGAAGGAAAACAAACGACAGGGTATGCAACCGACATCGTTTCTCTGCTTTTTTCTGCTTACAATAATTCATTTCTTGTCAATGAAGCCAACCCTGATGAGGCAGTAAAAAAAGCTGTTTGGTTAAGGAATATCAATTATTTTGCGGGAAGGTTTTTAAAAAATAAAGAATGTGAAATCAATAGCTACTTCGGAGAGTATGTGTGGCTCCCTGATGAACTCCCACAACCAGGGATTGGAACCGTAAGCCTTGAATTATCAGGCACCAACGATTTCTTCATCTGTTTTGCTAATGATATACGCCAAAAAATCCGCAATACTGATAAAGAAATTTATGAAATAGTACTGGGCGGATGGGATAACAATAAAGCAGCCATTCGCATCAAGAGTCTTGGTAAATCGGTAAAAGAGCTCACTTATGATGAAAATCCAGCAGTAGCACTCAATCCAAATAAATTTGAAAAATATTGGATCAACGTGAACAATGGGCTCATCACCATCGGGCAAGGAGAACCAGGTCAAAACCCCTTTCTCAGTTGGCAAGACCCTTATCCTATAAAAAACCTTCGCTATATTGGTCTCAGCTCTTGGAACGCACCTGTATCCGTAAGAAATATAACCATCTCTGAAGGATTGGCACTTAAACCAACGCCTAAATCACGACGAATTAGCGTACCAAAACGTGTTCCTATTGGAACGTCACAAATAATTCCGTCGGATGCTGCTGAAATTGCTGAAATCGAACAAGAAGTTGGAACTGAAATTGAGGAAGAATTAACAGAAGGAGCACCAGCTGAAGATGTAGAAGGAGATGCAGAAGAAACAGAAGAATATATTGAAGAATATGTGGAAGAATAACAACTAAAAATCATTGAAGGCCCGCGCGTTTTGTGCGGGCCATTTTTATTAACCAACAAGACACAAAAAATCTTCTGCTGAAACCAACCCGGCATTAACTTTTGCAATAGCATCCCGCAGAAGCGTCTTCATTCCTGATGCAACTGCTTGTTGGCGTATTTTTTCACAGGATGCCTTTTGCATAATCAATGCACGAAGAGCATCATCAAAAACTAACAATTCAAACAATCCCATACGCCCCTTATAGCCGGTTTTTCTGCACTGAGCACAACCACGCGGAGAAAATAATCGCTCAATATTTCCCCCAACTCTCCCGGCAGCTTTACCTATGCCCTCATCAGGCGCAATTTCCTTTTTACAATGCTCGCACAGAACCCGTACAAGACGCTGAGCAAGAACACCAGTCACCGTCGCATTAATCAAAAAAGGTTCAACCTCCATATCCAAAAGACGAGTAATAGCGCCAGGAGCATCATTAGTATGCAAGGTGCTCAATACTAAATGCCCCGTTAAAGCGGCTTCAATAGCGATTTGCACCGTTGGTTTATCACGCATTTCGCCAATCATCATAACGTCCGGATCTTGCCGCAATAAACAACGCAACCCACTTTCAAAGGTAAAGCCAGACTGCACGTTAACCTGACTTTGCATAATACCTTCAATGTTGTATTCAACAGGATCTTCCATGGTTACGATATTGCGCTCA
>CAZBUZ010000070.1:0-6312 GCA_964495205.1 uncultured Pseudomonadota bacterium
AAACTACTCAAACAACCTGCAAAAAATCACCTCAAAAAACATGCAATGTAACAAAAGAAATTAACCTCGCATTGCTTGGCCAACACGCGCAAGCACACGCCACCTGTGCATGCATGGGCACCGGAACATCTCGCTACAATTTTACCACCATGCAAGAACACAAAGCGCCACAAACCACAAGCTCACTTACCATTAAAAGTGCACTTGCTGATCAATCATGCCTCAAGAACCAAGCCCTTATAAAAGTGCATAAAGGCTGCTCATCGGTCTATGCATCTCAGATCAATAAAAATCTTATCCTAGGAAGTGGCGCACGCGCACTCAGCATTCCTCGGCTCGAAATCGAAACAGACGATGTGCAATGCCGCCACGATGCCACAATCAGCAAAATCAACCAAGAGCAGCTTTTTTACCTACAAAGCCGCGGCGTTGATAGTGATCAAGCGCAAAAAAATCTTATCCAAGCATTTTTGGGATAAATTTAATTTGAACGTAAAAAAATAGAATTATTTTTATCGCTAAAAAATCATAGCTTTTTTTACCTATCCCGCTATCCTAGAAACCTGTACCCTAAGCATTAATTGCATTTTTTTTAATCAAGATTATTCGTCGGTCTTGTGTAAGGAGATATTCAATGAACAGGTGTAAGGCATACATCAGCACATCCAAACATTTGATCTTCCACGCAGCGATCATCATCGTCTGTGGATCATCATTATTTGCAGATCAAGCAACCGATAGTCTTTTAAAGACAGAGCAAACTTATCAAGACATAAAAGAGAAAAATGAGGCTTTATCCAAGCTTACCATCAAAGAAATTAAAATAACCGGCAACGAACATGTCAAAAAAGAAGTAATTCTCAACCGCCTTCCTTATAAAGTTGGTGCAAAGCTTGACATGAACAAACGCTCACAAGCCATCAAGAATCTGTATAGCTTGGGTTATTTCAGACAAATAGAAATCGAAGGTGAAAAAATCGATGAAAAATCGGTAACTCTGCATGTTGCCTTAGAAGAAAAAAAGCTCCTGGAACGGATTGACTTTAGCGGCAACAAAAAATACAAGACTCGCAAACTCAAAGAAAAACTCAATCTCGATAAACTCACCACCATCGACGAAGAAACAATCCGACGCATCGAACAAGGCGTTAAAAATGCCTACAAGGAAGAAGGCCGGCATTTAGTACAAATAAAAGGGAAACTCATTCCGAACAAAGAAAATCCCCAAAAAGCATCCGCTCTTTTTGAAGTCAAGGAAGGCCCAAAGTCAACACTTACACGCGTTCATTTTATCGGCAACAAAAAACTACCAGATCGCAAGCTTCGCAATGCAGTATTCTCAAGAGAAGATTGGCTTTTGAGCTTCATGGATAGCGCTGGAACATATCAAGAAGACATGGTCGACATCGATAAGCACCGCATTGAATATGTATACCGTGACCATGGCTTTCTTATGGCAAAGGTGTACAAAACAAAAGTAGATTTCATCAATAAAGACAAAGATATCGCGATCACCTTCTACATAAAAGAAGGCCCACAGTTCATTGTACGCGATATTAATGCCCCAGGAGATGAAATATACGGCGAAGATGAGTTATTGCCCCTTATTAGGTTGGAAAAAGGCAAACCGTTCTCACAATCAAAACTTACAAGCTCCATTAATAGACTCAAGAGCTTATGGGGCGAAAAAGGTTATATCTATGCCGATGTTTACCCACAAATTAAACCCGATGAAAAATCCAATCAGGTGGATATCACCTTCCATGTTGAACGCGGAAACAAACTGTATGTCAATCGAATTAACATAACCGGCAATACCATCACCCGTGACAAAGTGATAAGACGACAGCTTGACCTTGTTGAAGGTGACCTGATCACCACGCAAAAATTAGAAAAATCAAAATCTGGTGTCGAATACTTAAGCTTCTTTGAGCGAGAAGGCATTAATTGGAAAATCCATCGCATTAGCGATGATTTGGCCGATCTTGAGATGAACGTTAAGGAGGCGAAAACAGGCAACCTTAACTTTATGCTCACCTATGGTAGCGATCCTTACGCTCCAAAACCATCGCTCAAAGGATCGATCGTTGTTGAAAAAGACAACTTATTCGGTCTTGGCTACAACGTTGGCGGTATGATTCAAGCCAACAGACACCGACTACAAAGGCTTGAAGGCCACCTCTTTGATCCACACATATTAGACAGTAATGTTTCAGGCGGACTTTACGGTTATAAGCGTTGGGATGAGTATGAGTTTTGGCGAAACGTAGATAAAACGCCAATTCAGCAAGTTCTTGGAGCAAATGTACGGCTTGGCTTTGGACTTCCTAAAATTGATAAAAAACTACAACTTATCCTCGACCTTGGTATCGAAGACATCTGGAACAACCGTCCGCGAGCAGTAGGTCGAAATGAACTCATTTTTGAGCCAATCGTTAAGCGCACCTTCCAAGAAGGTACGCTTAAATGGATAGGTCTCGATCTAGTCAAAGACACGCGCAACCACCAAGTCTATCCAAACAAGGGTTATAAAGTAACATTGAGTACCAAAACGGCTCCTACGTTTATCAACAATGAATTCAGCTTTATTAAAACAGAACTTGAAGCAAGTCACTATACTGCCTTGATTGGCGAAGACTGGTTGGTTCTTGCACTGCGAGCCAAAGCCGGACGCATCAGTGCCTTGGCAGACAAAAAAGTCATTCCGTATAAAGAATTATTCCACATGGGTGGTCAATCAACCATTCGTGGTTTTACCTGGGGTGGCGTTGGTCCTGCATGGATTACCGGTGATCCACTTGGTGGCCGCAATGCCATACTCTTCACCTCTGAACTCATCTTCCCGCTCATCCCAGATTACTCCATGAAGGGGCACCTTTTCTATGACGCCGGTGCTGGTTGGGATACACCAAAGGGAGATCTTTCTCCTGCTCAAAAATCGCTTATCATGCGCGATAAATTCCATCTACGTCATTCAGTTGGTCTTGGTTTGAACCTTCTCAAGCCAATGCCAGCAAAAATAGATTGGGGCTTTAAACTCGATCGCAAAAAAGGTGAAAGTCCTCAAGAATTCCACCTCAGCATGAACTATGCATTCTAAATTGTAGTAAACCTATGCAAAAGGCCGAAGCGTGAAAAAATCACACTTCGGCCTTTTGCATACCGTAAGTTTTTGCATAAATAAGCACTTTTTCTTGCATTTACCAGCAACCATTTTATACTCATGTCTTGCTTAAGCAGATAAGAACTCGAATATGAAGAGCAATATTATAATATGGGACTAGGGGGGCGTATTCCTAAAGGAAGCCCGATGAAAACTTTGATAAAAAATGTGTTTCTTTGCATGGCAACAGTTGCAATATTCACCCCATCTTTTTTCGTCTTAAAACCGCTACAAGCCCGAGAAGCAATCGTACCGGTTATTCTTGGAGTTACCCTTGATGAAAATGGTCAGCCAACCGCCACAAAAATTCTTAATCCAGAAGATGCTATTAATGCACTTAAAGAAGAATTATCTCAAATTGCGGATCACCAACAAGCAACATCGAACCACGCCGACCAGAATGAAAATCCTCAACCAACCGACGGGCAATTGGCAATACAAGCGGCTAAACTAGTATTAAAGGGTTGCGGCGGCCTCTTGGTTCTTGGCTGGCTTGGCGGCAAACTGGTTTTGGTTGAAACTTTTCAAGTCACTAAATGGATGCTCACGCAATTGGGGCTTTTAGATACCTCAAAACCTGAAACCCTCGATACCAACTCTCAAGCAATTGTACGCTATCAAGAACCCCCAAGTCCAATTGTAAATGGTGAAGGGATAGGTATGGGTATGGTAGAAGGTACGTAAATCAACTGAGAAAAATCTTAAAAAACGAAGGATGCTCTTTGACAAAACAAATTGCTCCCCTTACGCTTATTTTCAGCCTGTTGGTAGTACAATGTGTTATGCCTCAACAAGGCATCAACCCACTATCCAAAATCACTATCACAAGCAATCGAGCCACCTGCCAAAAGGATCAAAGCTTAACACATCAATTTGTCTTTAATTACCAAGAAAATGTCAAGGTAACCTTTGCAGATCAAAGCACCATAACCTCAGATACGCTTGAAGTGCTTTTTGAAGGACGAGACTTAGGCAAAGCTCTTCCTTTTGATCATAAAAAAACCACGAGAACAAACACCCCAAAGAACAACGCAAAAAATCCATCTTTGCAAAAATTCAAAAAGATTATTTTTTCTGGCAAAGTTACTTTCGCCAACCAAAATCGAACAGCAAAAGCAGAAAAGGCTGAGCTCTTGTTGTCAGAACACATGTGCATTCTTTCGGGGAATGTCTCCATACATCAAAAAAAAACAACGGCCAAGGAAGTTCCCATTACCATTGAAAGCGATGAAGCCAAACTCAATCTCATCACGGATGAGCTCTGCTTTTCAGGTTCGATACATAAACCTGTGAATACAATCATCTCGCTTGAAGATTACGAACCATTAAAAAAAACAAAAAAATCGAAGCGTAAAAAGAAAAAACGTCATGAATAAAATCAAGCTTCTTCCGCTCGATCAAGCACAAAAAATAGCCGCTGGAGAAGTTGTTGAGCGCCCGGCAAATATTGTCAAAGAACTCATTGAAAACGCACTTGACGCACAAGCCTCACAAATCTCTCTCTATGTTGAACAAGCAGGCAAACAACTTATCCGCATTGTCGATAATGGCTGTGGTATGTCGCCAACAGACGCTGAAATTTGCTTTTTACCACATGCTACGAGCAAAATAACCAGCATTGATCAACTTACCAGCATATCTTCATTTGGCTTTCGCGGAGAAGCATTAGCCAGCATAGCCGCAGTGAGCAAAGTCACCTTAATAACTAAACAAGCCAATGAGCAAAGCGGCACTTACATCGCTTATGCCGAAAACATGCTTCAAGAGAAAAAAGAAATGGCGTGTAACAACGGCACCGATCTCTCGGTAGCCGACCTGTTTTATAACATTCCGGTACGGAAAAAATTTCTCAAACAAGATGAAACAGAGTGGAATCAAATCCAGGCCTTGGTTAACGCATTTTGCCTCAATCACCCTACAATTGGCTTCAAACTATTTCACGACAACCGATTAATTCTCAATGCACCAGCCATAGCAACAATTAAAGACCGATTCATACAACTCTGGGATGTTAACTTTGCTCAAAACCTATTACCACTCGACCAGCCAACGCATCTACCCGCATGGCTTAGCGTAACAGGCTTCATCTCTAATCACCACTTTTGGCGACATGGCAAACAACACATCTTTTTCTTTGTGAACAACCGCTGGATCAAAAATCCAGAACTCTCCAAGTCCCTGGTAAAGGGATATTACAACGTTCTACCGCCAGGAAAATTTCCAGCCGCCTGTATCATGCTTACCATCGACAAAAACCTCGTCGACATCAATTGCCATCCAAAAAAAGAAGAAGTTCGCTTCACCAAACCAGGCACCGTCGAAACCGCCATAACAACACTCGTCAAACAAACACTCGAACAATCTCTCAATCAGAAAATAGAACGGACAGCCACGGCAACGCATCACATAGACGATATAAAAAACTCGCACATAAACCAACCTCAGCAACTGCCATCATGGCATCAAGCGGCACCTCATGTTACCCATGCCCCTGTTGTTATAGACAAACACCCTCAGCCTGCGCCATCTCAAGCAACAGCCACAAGCGTTGAAATGCCACAAGTGCGAGCATTTCAACCAATGCCAATCAACATAAAACAGCCAATAAAAGCAGAATCCAATCCAGAACCGACAATGATTCCTACCGGTCCCATCATTGGCCAACTCTTTAAAACCTATATCCTTATCGATAATGATGAAGAACTTATTCTTATTGATCAACATGCCGCACACGAACGCATTTTATATGAAAAATTCTTAAAAAATTTTGAACACAAAGCTGGCACCCTCCTGCTATTCCCCGAAATCATACAACTTACCAAGCAACATCTCACCTTCCTCATGGCAGAAAAAGATTTCTTTGCTCATCAGGGCCTTGAACTTGAGCAAATCAGTGCAACAGAAATCATCATCAAGACAGCCCCGCCACAATTGCAACAAGGATCGCTCAAAGATTTTATTTTTGAAGCAATCGCTTTTATCGAAGAACATGAACAACTGGATCGTGAAATTTTTAGGAAAAAACTCAATGAGCACGTACATTCACATATGGCATGTAAGGCGGCGATTAAAGCGGGAGACAGCCTCACCTTAGAGCAAATGCAAAAACTCATGAATGATCTTTATCAGACGGAAAAAAGATTTATTTG
>CAZBUZ010000071.1:0-6307 GCA_964495205.1 uncultured Pseudomonadota bacterium
GCAAGCCCAGGACAGCCGATACTCAACACTTTAACGCCGTTGCTAAATTTTTGAATAAGATCCTTAATGTATTGGCTCTCTGCTGTCAATGGCGTCGCCAAAATGGCCACGCAGCCAGTTTTGGTCTGTTCACATGCCGGTTTCACCACCGGCACCACACCAACAAATGGAATATCAAACTTCGAACGAAGATAGTCTATACTCGACACCGTAGCCGTATTACAGGCGACAACAACCATTTTCACATGATGCTGATCTATCAGAAAACGCGTAATTTTTTCACAAATTTTTTGTAATTGTTCCGGTGTTTTTTCCCCAAAAGGCAAATACTTGTTTCCTGCCACATAGACAAGATCCTCGTGGGGCATAAGTTGCTTTATCGCCTGCAAAACCCCGAGGCCACCAACACCTGAATCAAAGATGCCGATCATCCATTTTTCCCGCAACAATGCTTATATTTTTTACCCGAGCCGCATGGACAAGGTTCATTGCGACCAACTTTGGGTTGTACACGTTTAACCGTACGCGCATCTGCTCTGCCTGTTTCATCACCACCAATTTGCAATGCCGCCAACTCTTGCTCTTTCTCTTCCTCTATCTCATCTAAGGAATCAAGCGAATAATCTTCTGGTCTCATGTGGAAAATGCGGCGAACAATATCCCACTTAATCTGCCCCATCATACGCTCAAATTCAAAAAATGATTCGCGCTTGTATTCGATTAAAGGATTTTTTGATCCATAACCACGCCAACCAATACCTTCTTTGAGATGATCAATATTCAAAAGATGCAAACGCCATGCATGATCAATCATCTCCATGAGCACCCACTTTTCAGCACGATCAACAAAGTCTGGTTGATCTGGCATTTTTGCAGCCATAGCGGCCCTGATTTGCTCATATTGATAGGTCAAAAATTCAGCAATGCCGATTTCAAGATCTGTTTGTCCGGCTGGCAATTGAATGCGCTCAAAAACATTTTTAGGCAAGCCCGTCACTTTCTCAAGGGCTTTAATCACCTCATCACGTTCCTCAGCACTAGCACCCCCATGTGGACAATAAACATCAAAGAACTTGTGAACCACATCAACGATCATTTCTTTAATCAAACCAACAATAAGCTCACCACCCTCAAGAATATCCCGACGATATTGATAAATGATCGTTCGCTGTTGATTGAGTACATCGTCATATTCAATCAGGTGTTTGCGAATGTCAAAATTGTGTTTTTCGACGCGCTCTTGCGCTTTTTCGATACTACGCGAAACCATGCGGTGTTCAATACTCTCGCCAGGCTTCATACCGATGCGTTCCATCGTTTTTTTCAAGCGCTCACCACCAAAAATACGCATCAAGTCATCTTCAAGCGATAGATAAAATTTTGAAGAGCCAGGATCACCCTGACGACCAGCACGACCACGCAGCTGGTTATCAATACGTCGGCTTTCATGGCGCTCTGTACCAATTATACGCAAACCGCCAAGATCACGAACCCCCTCGCCGAGCTTGATATCAGTACCACGGCCAGCCATATTAGTTGCGATAGTTACCTTGCCGCGCTCACCAGCTTCTTTAACAATATCAGCTTCACGCTCATGTTGCTTGGCATTCAAAACGTTATGCGCGATACCCTTTTGCGTCAATAAATGGCTAAGGTACTCTGAGGTTTCGATTGAAATGGTACCAACCAATGTCGGCTGCCCACGTTTGTGGCAATCTAAGATATCTTGAGCAACAGCATTAAACTTATCTTGTCGTGTCAAAAAGACGATATCTGGTTCATCGCGTCTAATCATAGGACGATTTGTTGGAATAACCAGAACGCCAAGTTTATAAATTCTCCAAAACTCTGCCGCCTCTGTCTCAGCAGTACCCGTCATACCTGCAAGCTTCTTGTACATTCTAAAATAATTTTGCAACGTAATAGACGCCAGCGTTTGGTTTTCACGCTCAACCTTAACTTTTTCTTTAGCCTCAAGCGCCTGGTGTAAACCATCACTGTAACGCCGTCCCGGCAAGATACGGCCGGTAAACTCGTCAACGATCAGCACCTCACCCTCGCGTACCACATAGTCAACGTCCAGTTTAAACAACGTATGAGCACGCAATGCCTGAGAAACGTGATGCAAGACCATAATATTTTCTGGCGCATACAAATTTTCAATACGAAAAAAGTGTTCTATTTTATCATTGCCAGATTCGGACAAGTGAACAGATCGCGCTTTTTCATCAATATCATAATCTTCTTTGCGCAACGTAAGAACTGCTCTATCTGCCTCTTGATAAAGACTGCTTCCTTTCTCACTAGGACCAGAAATGATAAGGGGGGTTCGTGCTTCATCGATTAAGATCGAGTCGACTTCGTCAACGATACAAAAATTCAAATCGCGCTGCACAAGATCATTTTTATCAAATTTCATATTGTCGCGCAGGTAATCAAAGCCAAATTCGCTATTGGTACCATAGGTAATATCGGCTGCATATTCCTTTTTTCGTTCTTCATCTTCCATATGATTTTGCAGTACGCCAACCTCGATGCCAAGATTCTTGTAAATAGCATTCATCCATTCAGCGTCACGACGCGCAAGATAATCGTTAACCGTAATCAAATGCGCACCCTTGCCAGACAAAGCGTTCAGGTATAAGGGCAATGTTGCAACTAAGGTCTTACCTTCACCGGTTTTCATTTCAGCAATCTTGCCTTCGTGCAAAACAATGCCACCAACAAGCTGAACATCATAGTGCCGCTCATTACGAAAACGTCGACTTGCTTCACGAACAGTTGCAAACGCTTCGAACAAAATGCTATCAAGCGACTCGCCCTGAGATATTCGCTCTCTGAAAACATTGGTTCGAGCCATTAAATCAGCATCAGACAAATCGCGAACCGTTGACTCAAGCGCATTGATCTTTTCAACCATGGGATAAATACGCTTCAGATCGCGTTCGTTCTTAGTTCCAAATATTTTTGCTAAAAATTTTGCTATCATAGACAATCCTAACGCTTAAACTTTTTCAACTCCCCGCTCCATGCCGACCGTGGCTCAGTAGCTATTCATTAGAAAGGCCACTCAGCTCTTAGTTTCAAATCGTTTGTTATATTACCACAAATGTAAGCGTAAAGGAAAGAAAAGCTTACGTAGGCACAATACCTCACTATTTCGAGCACGTTTCACCTTCACCAAAGCTACTTTCTTCTACAAGATAGAGTGGCCGCTCTTTTACCTGATTATGCATCTGCCCCAAATAAACACCAAAAATACCCAAACAACAAAATTGCAGCCCACCGATAAATAATAAAACACTCAGTAAAGGCAACCAAAGAGGCAAAACGTATCCAGTAAACAGTTTCACATACATCGCATAGAAGCCTAAAACGCCACCAACCATGCACAACAAAAACCCTAAAAAAAATGGGGCGATAAGTGGTCTTATACTAAACGAAGTTATCCCCAAAACCGCCAATTTACATAATCCGAAAAATGACCACTTAGTCGTTCCCCAAAAACGCTCCTGTGCTTGATAAGGTATTTTTACCTGTTTAAAGCCAAGCCAGGGCAAGAGCGCCTTATAATATAAATCTTGTTCTTTAAATTTTTTTAAACAAGCAACAACACGACGATCTAATAACCTAAAGTCGGCAGTCCCATGGTCAAGCTTAAGGTCGCCAAGCATATTCATTAATAAGTAAAAAATTTTTGAGGTGGCTTTTCTCAAAAAAGAGATCCCTTTTGTTGCGAGTCTTTCAGTATAAACAACATCATACCCCTCAAGCCACTTATCAATTAATAATGAAATCATTGCAGGCGGATGCTGCATATCGGCATCCAATGAAACAACACAGTCCCCCGAAGAAAAATCAAAACCAGCCTTTAAAGCACTTTGCTGACCAAAATTACGAGAAAAAGACAAATAGTGAACGTTTTTGTCATGAGATGCTATAGTTTTAACCTGTTGCAGTGTTGCATCTTTACTTCCATCGTCTACAAAAATAATTTCATAATGCTGATAATTTTTTAAAACAGCAACAAGAGCCTTGTAAAGAATCGGAATATTTTGTTCTTCGTTATATGCTGGAACAACAATAGATATTGTATAGTTTCCATTTCTCATCGCTACTCCCCATTAAAAACAATGTTACTTTAATGTATAAAAATCCGATAAAAATTAAAGACAAATTTTAACGAGATAACCACCTACAAATGCCACAAGAACATTTTAACCTCAAAGTTTTTTCCTTATGTTATTAACATCACCAGGTCCTTGTGCTATGCTTTTTTTTACACCCCTTGCAGTTAAATGCATCTATTCTGTATTTTCATGGGGATTTTATCTCATAACCAAGTGAAAATCGAGGTATTCATGACTCAGAATACAAATACTCAATCAACACAAGCATCGCAACCACACAAACTCGGCGTGGGAAAGGTTCTGCGTATTCGCAGTACGGTAGTTGATGTCCAATTTAATCAAAATGAGGTCCCGGAAATTTATAATAAATTAATCATCCAATGTGGTGAAGAACCAATACCCTCGGGACTCAAAGAAATTAATCTTGAGGTGGCTCAGCACCTGGGAGATGGGATTGTTCGCTGCATAGCACTTGATCCGCTTGAAGGAATCACACGCGACCTTCCTGTAACGGATACAGGGGGACCGATTCAAGTCCCCGTAGGCAAGGAAGTTCTTGGCCATCTATTTGATGTACTTGGCCGCCCCATTGATGGATCACAATCAATTGCAATAAAACAAAAGCTACCAATCTTTAGACCACCGCCAAGCCTCATCGAACAAAAAACAAGCGTCGACATCTTGGAAACTGGCATTAAAGTTCTTGATCTTTTTTGTCCTTACGTCAAAGGATCAAAAATTGGCCTCTTCGGTGGCGCAGGCGTTGGTAAAACCATCCTTGTCCAAGAGCTTATTCGCAACGTTGCAATCGAACACCAGGGGTACTCAGTCTTCGTTGGCATCGGAGAACGAACGCGTGAAGGTTACGATTTATGGCTTGAGATGAAATCATCTGGCGTTCTTGATAAAACAGCGCTGGTCTTTGCTCAAATGGGTGAAATGCCTGGGGCTCGACTGCGCGTAGGACTATCCGGACTGACCATGGCTGAATACTTCCGCGATGAAGAAAATAAAGACACGCTGCTTTTTATAGACAACATTTTCCGCTATGTCCAAGCAGGATCAGAAGTATCAGCTCTTCTCGGACGCATGCCATCGGCAGTTGGTTATCAACCAACGTTGGCTTCAGAAATGGGCATGCTTCAAGAACGCATCACCAGTACCCATTCGGGGTCCATCACGTCTATCCAAGCAGTCTATGTTCCTGCAGACGACTATACCGACCCAGCTCCTGCAACAACATTCCAACATCTTGATGCAAGCACCGTGCTCTCGCGAAAACTACAAAGTGCAGGCCTCTACCCTGCCGTAGATCCACTTGAATCAGTTTCAAGCGGCCTCAAACCACACGTAGTCGGCAAAAAGCATTATGATGTTGCACGCGCGACACAAATGATTCTTCAAAAGTTCAAGGAGCTGCAAGATATTATCGCCATCCTTGGTATGGATGAATTATCAGATGCCGACAAAACCATTGTTTATCGCGCCAAGAAAATTCAAAAATTCCTCACGCAACCACTGTTTATTGCTGAACCACACACCGGCAACCCTGGGCGCTACATCAAACGAGAAAAGACTGTAGAGGATTTTGAAAAAATCATCTCAGGACAATGCGACAACTTGCCAGAACAAGCATTTTACATGGTAGGAACACTTGAAGAGGTTTATCAAAAAGCACAAGTGAATGTATGAACCATGAATCTTTCCAACTCGAAATTATAAGCCCAACAAGCAACAAACTCATCACCATTGAATGGATAGAAGTTGAAAGCCCAACGGGCAGCTTTTTTGTTGGTCCTAACCACACAGCGCTTGTTTCGCTCATCAAAAAGAAGAGTATGCTTTCCTATAAAGTGGTTGGGGAAAAGGAACCTGAGGGCTTTGTCGTCCATGAGGGCTTTTTCCGCGTCAGTGCCGATAACAAAGCAACCGTTATATTGACCTCATAACATTTGACTTAAAAAGGGTATTTGATAGACTCTTGTTTTCTTAAATTATGAAGTGTAACTTCTAAATATCTTACAAGTAGAAATAGTAGTTATTTAAACAAAACATTTTTTTCAAAAAACATGAAAATACGAGCAAAAGAAAAAAATGTTTTGTTTTTATTTTTTAGGGTGATATAAACATGGGACATAGAATCATTAGAGCATTGTGGGGCGATCTTCACGGAAAAG
>CAZBUZ010000072.1:0-6303 GCA_964495205.1 uncultured Pseudomonadota bacterium
ATTGTTTGCTGCAATTACGAGCCAACCCGCACCTGCTTCCCTTTCCCACATTCTCAATTATGGATGCTGATGATCAGCAAAACCTTATCAAGAAAATTATTAAGAAAAACTTATTAAATAAGTACGTTTCAGCCGCCCAAGTTGGATATCAACTTTCGCAGCACAAAAACAAAAAAGCATTAGCAATCCAAGACGACATTTTTACGTACCCTTACCTACGTGAAATCTATCTAGAATACGAAACAGAAAAAAATAATGCTCATTGTTTTGATTTTGACGATCTCATTATTCAAGTACTACGGCTTTTTCAAACAAATACAACATTCAAAACAACGTTTCAACAAAACATTCGTCATTTACTTGTTGATGAATACCAAGATACCAACCACGTGCAACATCAACTCCTGAAATGTATAGCTCTCGATGCCCAAGAAAAATTTGCCATTGACTCAGTTTGCGCTGTTGGCGACGAAGACCAATCAATTTATTCCTGGCGCGGAGCAACGGTAACGAACATGCTCAAGTTCGCAAGCGATTTTGCACCCGTAACGCATGTAAAGATTGAACAAAATTACCGGTCTGTTCAACCCATTCTTGAAGTTGCCAATAAGGTCATCGTCAATAACCGTCTGCGCAACCCTAAAAATTTATGGTCAGAACGCCAAGCAAAAAACCGCGTTGTCCATGGACTGTGTAGATCAGGAGAACAAGAAGCAGACATTGCCGCACAATTCATCAAGAGTTTAACGCATGATGCCAAAGAAACATCGATAGCAATTCTTTACCGAACGCATTATCAATCGCGTGTGCTTGAAGAAGCGCTCATCTATCACAGCATCCCTTACAAAATTGTCGGCGGCATTCGGTTTTATGAACGCAAAGAAATCAAAGACATTTTGGCTTACTTACGCATCATCATCAACCCTCACGACAAAATAAGCCTTCTTCGCATCATCAATTGCCCAACACGTGGGTTAGGACAAAAATTCGAAGACGACCTTATGGCCCATTGGAACCACAATCCATTCTTAGATTTTAAGCAAATATTGCAAACTATGCTTAGTTCCGACCATGCTGGGCTCACGCCAACCAAAAGCAAATCGCTCACTGACTTTTTGTCAATTTTTGATGGAATTGAAGTATCCACACCACCACTTCAAGCAATTGACCTCATCTTAGACCGCACGGCATACCTTGCCTACCTCCGCGGTGAATATGAAACAAAGGAAGCAGAAGAAAAAATCGAAAACATCCGAGAATTAAGAGAATCGGCTACCATCTCATCAACCGCCACCCTCGAAACATTCCTCTACGACATCGCCCTCATGCAAGAAAAAATCGAAAAAAATGAAGGGTCAGATCAAATCCCCCTCATGACGCTCCATGCGGCTAAAGGCCTTGAATTTAACGCCGTCATCATTACCGGACTTGAAGAAAACCTTCTCCCAAGCGCAAAATCTCTCACAGGCAATGAAGAGCTTGAAGAAGAACGCCGGCTTTTTTATGTAGGCATCACCCGAGCAAAGGACTATCTGCTTTTGCTTAGCGCGGGCTACCGTAACACCTTTGGGCAAACGGCTGATCAAATCCCATCCCGATTTTTATCTGAGATTCCCAAAAATCTATTACAAACAAAAGACTTTGAAAACGAGCATCCAAGCACTCTGCGCACTTATTTTGACCGCTGGTTAGGCAAACAAAGCACACATAACCTTGTTACGTTTGGCACAACTCGACCATCAGTATCCACACCGGCGACAAAAATGAGAACAACAATGCAACAATCACCAACAATCATAGCTTCAACAATGTGGCGCAAAGATCAGAAAGTTCGTCATGCCACTTTTGGCCTTGGCATTATCACAAAAGTTGAAAAAGCCGATGGAAAAGAATTTTATATCACCGCCATCTTTAAAAAGGGACAAAAGAAACTCCTTTCTTCCTACCTAGAAAGAGTTTAATGCGCTATAGTTTTGTTCTGTGCTTAACGCTCATTTTTTCAGGTTTCATAGGAGCAAGACCGCAATCGAGGGTAACCCAACAAGCGATAGAGAAACCTCTACGCCGCAACCTTGGCATCAAAGCGCCAACCCTTGGACAAATAGCGATTATAACACTCGCAGCTGAGCTACTCGTTTTAATGGGCAGTGAAAGCACACAACAAAACCTCAAGGAGCAAATTACCCCCTTGGCATTACTTAAAAACTTTATAACCCAATACACAAGCCACGCTACCGCTACATTTTTTCATGAGCTTGGGCATGCCGTTGCTACGCGATTACTCACCAATCAACCAACAACTATCCACCTCGGCAATGTTCAACATCAAGACCCACCGCTCCTCGATCTTGGATGTATAAAGATTGAAGGGCTTAGCCCAACAGCAGGAACAACCAGCATCGAATCTGCGCTTACCGATAAACAAGTAGCAGCATATATGGGTCAGCAATTCGGCAAATACTGTAAAGAACACCAATTAAATGCAAAAGCTATGACGCGTGAGCAAGTGGAAACAATGTTAAAAGAACTTGCAACAACACCTCATCAAACGATAGCTGAAAAAAATCGCGTGAAAGAAGCGGTTATACTTCTTGCTGGCGGTTGTACCGCTATCGCCAGTCATTATCTTATGAAATTTTTATGGATCTGGGCACAGCAACGGATAAAAAGTAACAAGACATCGTGGAAAACGGCAGCTGCTCAAGCACTCGCCCCAGACCAAATCATCATAGAACAACTTTTAACCATGCTCTGGCCCAACAATCTTGATAACAACGCATTAAGCGATGGCGGCAAGTTGTGGAGAAATTGTTTAGAAATCGACCAAGGCATTATTAACACTGCAAGTAGGATCGCACCAGCCGTCAGTCTTGCCACAGGCATGGTACTAACAAAAAAAATAAAAGGCCAACAGCCAGCGGCCATTGACCTTCTCCTTCTTACTCTCCTTAATTACCAACTCTATGGCTACTTACACTTTAGCCTCGGCGGTGATTAATTTTTTCTTCTGGCGCAACATTTTGGGCATAAGGTAATGCATCGCTAAATTCCTTAATCATATCTGATATTTTTTCAAAAGCTCCTGCTGTTTTGCGCAAGGGAGAGTCCCAATCCCCAATAACAAAGACGATTTTACGCGCCAAGGAGTCTCCTTTATAATTCAACTGCCCACCAGGCCGCACCATTTGCTGAATCGGCGCAGAACGATCAACTTCAAAATGTTTGCCGACTATTAAACCATTAGGCAGCTTAACCCCAGAACCAGGCACGATATAAAAACCATCGCGTGTTTTCACTAATTCATAAAAAATTCCCTGCAAGGTTGGATTGCGTTGCACATAAGGACCTTTCCACTTGTCAGGATAGGCCAGATTCAAACAGCCAACCATAGATCCTGCAAACTTTTCGACATTTAAAAAATCAATAAAAGCTCGCGGTGTTATGCTCAAAATATTACAGCTTTTATCAATAGCGTTAAGATTTTTTTCGATTTGATCAAGGTCGCTTTTGATTACTGTAGCAAGATAATACGGTCGTTCTTTAAGGACCTGATAGACAAAAAGCCCGGTTATGCCTATGAGCAAAAAAGAGCTAAAGTACACAAAGTATTTTTTCATAAATGCAAAAAACGCCGTTGGCATATGCTGCTCAACCTGCGTATCAATGTTCTTCATGAAATCATCTATCTTTTTCATACCCGCCTCTCCCCCATTACAACCTAAAAACGATACTTCCCGATCCACACTTTTAATGTACTAAAAGCGGTCTTTTAAAATAAAGCATTTTGAAAAGATAATTCTTTTATAATTCCTATCTTATAAACTCGCTTCAGATATTTTTTTTACATGCGGCAAAACCTTTTTAATATCCTCAGCTGCATTTTTTTTAGTAACAAGAATAACATCGTCGGTTTCAACAATACATAAATCGCTCACCCCAACGCAAACAACCAACTTTTGTTTTGCACTTGCCATATTCCCAGCTCCATCCACATTGATCACCGGCAAAGTATCATGCATGTTTTGTGCTTGCAAACTTAAAAAAACATGTAAATTACCAACATCATACCAATCAAATGATGCGGGGAAGACTACAATACGAGAACTCTTTTCCATCACTGCGTAATCAATGGAGATACTCGGAATATCCGCATAAGAACACTCCTGCTGCTCATAACGGGAAACAGCGCGAGCAACCGCGGGAGCATGATGCTCAAACTCATCAAAAAATGTTTGCACTCTTGCCGCAAAAATTCCTATGTTCCACAACATTGCATCGCTCTGCAAATATGAAACTGCGCGATCTTTATCTGGTTTCTCATGAAACTGCACTATCCGATAACCACCGGCAGAACCAACCGGCTGTTGAACATCAAACTGCACATACCCATAACCAGTCGCAGCATGGGTTGGTTTAACACCAAAAACAACAATATCATCATACTGGTCTACAAACGATAAGCCATCGTTAATAACTTTGATAAATGCTTGGTTATCAGGGATATAAGCATCAGCAGGCAGTACTATCATAGCTGCATCGGAATCTTTCTGCGCAATGTGATGACAAGCCAATAAAATTGCCGGAGCAGTATTACGAGCTTCATCTTCAACAATAATGGCACCCACCCGATCACCAACCATACGCTCAAGCACATTGTAATAATTTTTGTTCGTTACAATCACCACATGATCTTTACTCGCCACCAAAGGATCAATACGATCAAGCGTTTGTTCAAGCAATGATGTATTATTCAAAAAAGGAATAAGTTGCTTAGGATATGACCGCCTACTCAAAGGCCATAATCGCTCACCATTCCCCCCAGCAAGAATAACGAAAAAGACATTCTTCATCGCATATCTCCTTTTTCCCTGCAACCTAAAGGCTGTTGGCCAAACGTCTCTTTTTTCCCCAATCAATAATAACTTGTATGCCAAGAGCCGCAAGAATAATTAACACAAACTCGAAGAAAAATCGATAGCGAGCTGTCCCATCAAACGCGATCACAAAAGATGCATAAAAGATATAGGTTAAAAAAAATGCCAACAAGGAGTACCTACGCATGCGACATAATGCCACAATCCCAAGTATGCACAAAACATAGCGTACCAAAGACCAAATCACCTCAAGCCAAGCAACAATCTTAACCCATGGATAAGGGGATGCAACCTCGATATACGCAACTACTCGTTGCCACCAATTGCCAGGCATCTTAAAATATGAAATCGCCCCACCGCGAATAGTATCATTTACCAACACCTTGAGGTTTGTTGCATAGAGACCGGAATAAATTTTTACCACATTGGTAAGCCACGCGCGAATAAAAGACCATGGCTTATGAATAACATCGCTCCAAAATTGTTTTTTGATATGATCAAAGCTGCCTTTTGCGGTATTAATATTTTTCAAAAGCTTAGCAGCTTCGACCTCTCTCGTCGTACCTCGCTCTTGCGCCTTAACCTGACCATAAAAAACAGCATATAAATTAAAAGTATCATTATAGCTATAGCGAAATTGCCCGAAAGTCCAATAATTATGAAATGAAAATATTAACATCACCAACCATCCTGCGCCTAAAAACACAAGGCTTCGTTTAATGCTATTTTTCCAAGAAGAAAACCCAATGAGCACCACAAAAAAAAGCACTATATAAAAAAAATAAAAGGCAACCATCTTCACTACGGTTGAAACTCCTAACAAAACCCCCGCCCAAAAGAGAGCCCACGTCTTTGTCGGATCTTTTAAAAACACAAGAAAACGCTCAAAAAAAAGAACCAATAAAAAAACGAGCAGCGTTTCAGCAAGTAAAAAGTGGGCAAAAGTTAAAAAACCAAGATTGACACACAAAAGCATATAAGCTATTGCAGCAACTAAAAAACCAAACAACCGCCGCACCATAAAGAAAAGTACCACACCCGTCAGAAGAGCCAAAGCAACCTGCGTCCATATAATAGCAATAGATGTAGGGCCCCAAAACATATACAACAAGCCAATCAAAACAGAATAACCGAGGGCATAAAGCGGTAATTGCTGAGGACTATGCAACGGCGAAAAGGTTCCATATTTGTACAAAAGAAAACCACTTTTCAAATACGCTGACGAATCAATATCACAATAGGGATCAATCGTTGCCACATAACCATGTAATATCAAAGAAAAAAGAAAAAAAATAAGAGCACCTACGCCAAGCACAAGATATTCTTTTTTTTGTAACAGCATCATCTAAAACAACTCCTTATCTCAGCGCCCACATATTCTGCAGCACCCATTTTTGCACGGCAAAACCCAAGCGATTTTTATGATTAT
>CAZBUZ010000073.1:0-5863 GCA_964495205.1 uncultured Pseudomonadota bacterium
TTTGTTCCCTGGAGTATACCAGGGTTGGTGTCGCACTTCATTCTAGAATTTTCCGTTGTGATCGAACAACAATGTCCCCAATAGACAACAGTGCCATACAAATAACGCCTGAATAAAAACGTAACACAAGACACAGCCAACACCGCCAAGAATCTCCTGAATCCTCCCAGGCATAAAAGCCTCAGGAACAAAAGTTTCCATCTTCACATAAAGCTTCCCGCCTTCGTCGCCATAGCCAAAGGCTACGGCTGACTACGGCGCGATGCACCCTCCAAGATGCAGAAGGCGGATGCCGCGCCGAAGCTTCTTAGCGTAGGCGGGCAGCTTCGCCCAAACACCCAAAAAACTCTTATGTGGTACGTTTATATCTTACAAAGCATTGCCCATCCAGAACATTTTTACATTGGATCAACAAAAGATCTAAAAAGACGATTCACTGAGCACAACCAACAATCGTCAGTTCATACCAACAGGTACGCACCAGTCTTCGCTAAAGCTTCGCCTGGCTAACGCCCTGGCGCCTAAAAACATACATTGCGTTTAGCGATGAAGAACAGGCTTTCGAATTCGAAAGATATCTCAAAACAGGGGCCGGAAGAGCTTTTGCCAAGAAAAGATTGTAGTTTGCGGCACCTTTGTTTTCTGATAAACTTGTACCACAGACAATCACATAAATATTTTCAGATAAAAACGGTGCAAATTTATGAAAACAATTGGACTTTTGGGTGGCACAGGTTGGTCTTCAACCATAGGGTACTACACCATGTTAAATGAGTTGGTTGGTAAGCGCCTAGGTGGTTATCACAGCGCCAAAATATTGCTCAAAAGCATTGATTATCATGACATCATGAGTAACTATGGCAAAGCTCCCGAAAAAATAGCAGAGGTTTTGCATGAAGAATTATTGGACCTTATCTGTTTAGACCCCGATTGCATAATTATTTGCTGTAATAGTCTGCACAAATATTACGATCTTATTAAACATCACCTATATCCAGAGCGAGATATTCCTATCATGCATGCGGTAGAACTTGTTGCACAGCATTGCCAACAACAACAGCATAAAAAGGTGTTATTGCTCGCAACAAAATCAACCATGGAAGATGGGTTCTTTGCAAAGATTTTGGAAAATCATGGCATTGAAGTAGTGATTCCCAAGTTACCTGAACGCGATAATATGCAGAAAATATTATCGGAAGAATTGATTCACAACATCGTAATTCAAAAATCAAAAGATTATTTTTCAAGCCTCATAGCAGCTCACCCAGGTTGCCAGGCAGTCGTTCTTGGTTGTACTGAGTTTCCACTGCTCGTTGATAGCAACAATTCTATGCTGCCCATTATTAATCCGGTTGAACTTCAATGTGCCGCAGCAGTTGAATTTGCGTTAAAATAAATAGACAAGGAGCACGAAATGCTTACTACATCCTGCAAAATCATCACTGGTGCGACGCTCATCCTAAGAAAAGACAATAAAATTTTACTCTTCAAAAGAAACATTCCTGGCAAGATTGCTTATGGTTTTTTTGCCCTACCCGGTGGTACCGTCGAACACCATGAAACAGTCAAGCAAGCGGCTTGTCGTGAGGCTAAAGAAGAAATAGGGGTTAGGATTACCGAAAGCGATTTATCTGTCGTCCACATGTTGCGAATGAGCCTCACTTAAAACATGATAAATGTAACGATCAACAGACTTGGCGCTGCGCATTTTTATATCAAACGCACATAAACTTATTGGAAATACCCTTGGGTCAAAGCCTGTCAAGTCCTCATTGAGTAGGTCATATAGTAACGCTTCGTAGCCTCCGTTGCTTAATTGCTCTTGTATGGCTTTAAAATAGGAATGGTTTTCTTTATGTGTTTCGGCAACCTTTACAACAAAGAAACGACGATCATCAGCATCTAGATCAACGGGCCAATCCTCATTGCTTGTTATTACGATATGTCGGTAGTTTGGAAGTTGAATCGCATCTTTACCCTTTGCTTCACATAAAAAGGTAGATTCTGTAATAATTGCCTTCAATGCTCCAGTTTCTTTTTTATTGCCGCCCCACAATGCTTCATTTGCATTGATTAGCACACCATTTTTAAGATGGGCATTAAAATGCGACAACAATTCAGATAAACTGCTTAACTTTATATAATGCGGCCCAAGCAAAAAACCTAATGGGTCAACAAACATATTCTTGCCAACCCCTTGTAAGCCACAAATAACTAATGCCGAGTGAACCTTATTGGGGTATTGAAAAACATAAGCACCCCATTTACGAACATAGTCATACATTTTTTTAACACCCAAGCAAATGTTATCGTAAACATGTGCCCAATAAAGAGAACAATCCCTTTTAACGGGCGCAACAGCAAAACCTTTCCAAATATTATACCGACCATTTACAGGGCCTACGTGATTAGGATCAAAAGTTATACCATCATATTTGTGTCTCAATGGGCTCCTAAGCCAGATATCAGCCTTAGAGCATGGCTTGCCATTATGGCTCAAAACCATCTCATCTTCATAATAAAGTTTTAACGATTGTTTGCTTTCAAGCACAAAATCCATGCCATCGAATATGTCACTGCGTTTTTCGGTAAGAATGTAGGTTTGATCAATGCGCACTATGGCATGCCGCTTATTTAGTTCTTCGATGACCAATAATTCTCTATCAAGAATCTTCTTTCGTTCTGCAAGCATCCCAAATGCTTCCTGTAGTTGAATAATATTTGATGTTTTAGCTTGCCCATCTTCTTTACGCGGCCAATCAGACAAAAATGTTTCTATTGTTACATCAGAGCCAATCCCCAGAGATTCCTTTTGTTTAAGAAGATCGTTTTCTTGCTCAATTAACTCAAGACGCGCCTCTTCCCAATTATTGTAAGTACTTGCATTTGATTGCTTAGATCGCATTTTCTTGCTATTATTATTCATATTAATCTTTCATGATGGACCAGTGGCAACTGGTCTTTTTTTATGTTCACACCGTTAAATTATCTGCCTCACCACCTTTAACCTATTCCCTCTGCAAAAAAGAATCCTTTGGGCCATGTATGCCCGAACATCGTTCTGCAAGGCTAAAAAATGAGCAGCCCACCCTTGGTCCTCATCCCCATGCAACAATAAATTCACAAAATCGTTTAATGTAACCTCAGGCGTCAAAAAGCCAAGCGCTTCTTTCCTAGCCAGAAGTGTTTGGCCCACATCAAGCCAGTCCTCGTGCGTTTTTTTTAAAGCTTCAATGGTTTTTGTTTTAACATTTTCCATATAATTACCTTTCAGCCAGAACCTTCAGGCCTTTTTATTTTTAAATCTTTGCGTCACCAACCACCCAACCCTCATCTTTTTTCTGATGAGCAATCTTCTCTGCTTCCTCGCGCCGATTACGCCTATCGACGCGGTAAAGAAGAGCAAAGAGGCCCAATAGATGTTTGTCACTTTCGCTCGTTGGACTTGGCTGTATATGAGGGTTAGCAATTTTTTTGGTAGCTTTCATAACAAGACGAGTATGAATTAGAAAAATTTGCCCGTTTTTTTTGGGCAAAAAATAAACATTAAAAAACTCTCCACTTCACCGTCAAATCGCCTATCCAATCAAAATCATGTTCGGCTTGTTTTGAATAATATTTTGCGATATCATTGGGAATGCTTTGCAAGCTTTCATCTATGGGCTAGACATACAACAACCCAAAAGCCCCCAAAAAGGCCGGTCTGGTAACATTATGCAACGAATCATCCGGAACTATATCGACGCTCTTAGAACAATGCCCCCAGATATGAAAAGTGAATACTTCGGAATGATTGCACTGCAGTTCGTTCCACTTATGCGCCTGTTATTACCAACCTTAGTCAAACGATGTGAAGATGAAATAGGGGAATATGAGGCATTAGCCCAAAAAGTTCACCAAGAAGGAATTGATGCATTAGCCGCTTTAAAAATGCGCTTACATGAAGCAAAGCTTTTCAATAATCAATCGATTCAACAATGCTTTCATTATTGTGATCCATATAGTTGCATTAACCATCTACTCAATGAATTGCTAACGTTAGGGCGACTGGATATTGTTCAAGATTATGCAGAAATCGAATACTACAAGGAATTTACACAGATATGTTCATGCTTTCGCTGTGGATATGGATATAAAAATGAGTCCATTTCAAGAAAGATTCAAGAACAAAGTCAAAACTGGGTTTGCCCAAAATGTCAATCCGATATTTTTCAAGTACACCAATATTCAACAATTCAAAAGAGGCTTAAGTGCCTCAGTTGTATCGCTTTACCAATCTATCTCATTTCTTCCTACATCATTTTGCCAGCCTATACTTTCTCTTCATCTACAGTTGAATTAATGGAACGATACCGTGACTATGATCCGAACAATATAAAAAAAATCTACGCTGCGTGGGATTACCTATTACAACCTGAGTTCGACATTTTAAAAATTTAACAATTGCCTGGTAAAGCCAGCATAAACTTACGTTGAATGGTTGGCTTTTTTGGCAAAAAACAATACGCAACAAGTCCGGAAATAAGATTGACAAAGAAGTTAATGGGGCTTCTATGCCGAGAATGCTCAATTTGACAGGTTTCTTTGAGTATGCAATTTGTCGATTCGATAATTCCTCGCTTGCTGAGCATAAATTTATCTTCTATCTCCATCATTTGATTTTTCATCTTTTTCCTCAATTTTGTAATGAGTTTAATCCCCTTTTTGTAAAGGTCTTCAAAGAGCTTCTTTGAAAGATACCCCCGATCTCCCCAAAGCCTGCCAAAGCATTTTTTTACAAGTTTGTTTATCACAGATGCGTTATTGTCGGCAACATTCCCTGGTGTAATTGCATAAGATACGATTTCTCCATATTCATTGATAATAAGATGAAGCTTAAATCCATAAAACCACCCAGTAGAAGTTTTTCCTCGCGCAGCCATTCCAGCAAACACCTTGTTTCTGTTAATTCGCAAGTTGTGGCACACCTGAAGCTTTGTTGAATCGATAAATCCAAGGCCTGTACAATTTCCCTTACAGCAAAAATTCATAAATGCTGTTAAAGGAAAAATGATTTGCTGAATTACCTCTATGAAGCGGTTATAGCTCATTGTTCCGTCAAAAGCCCCCTTGAGATCTCCACATTCTTTGTAGTATTTTTTGAAATTACGATAGCCTGAGTGGTGGAAATAAATAACTATTGTCATGATATCGCTGAGAGACATTCTTTGGCTCTTTCTTTTTAGTAATGCTGATACATTCGAAGGAATTGAGCGGACATTCAAGTGTTTTTCAAGGTTTTTACAAAAATTATCAACGTCATAAAAAATTTGAGTTAAGATCATCATACTTCCCTTTTTGAAATCCTTTTTAGATTCGTTCAATATCTAAATTTATAATGGATTTTCTTTAAGGGAAGTCTTTTTCAAAGAAATTTGATTCTCGAACTCAGGTTAACATAAAGAACTTGGCCATCGGCAATGGTAACATCGCCATTAAGATTTGTTGCTCCTGTAACCTCAAGACCTCCTTCTAGGGTTGTATTATTGGAGACTATAAGTGAATCTAGCATCGCCAAATCAGATGTGGTTAAGGCATCAAGATTTGTTGCACCAGAGACGCCAAGCGTTCCAGCGATGGTTGTATTTCCGGTCGTATTGGCTACTACAAACTTATTGGTATCCATGGTGAGACCCCATTCAATTTTGTCACACCCGCAACGGTTAATTTCCCAGCAATAGATGTGGTGCCGGTTCCATTATTTACCACAAACTTATCAGTATCCATAGTAAGCCCACCATTTAATTTTGCGGCACCAGAAGTCGTTAAATCTTTTGTTATGGATACACTTTTGGTAAATGTTGTTTTGGTTCCTGTCCCTGAT
>CAZBUZ010000074.1:0-5468 GCA_964495205.1 uncultured Pseudomonadota bacterium
ATTTTTTTATGGCCCTCCCCGTAAATCGGGCCAAGAAGCTGCACTGGCGTTTAACGCAACACGAAGACCTTCATGAGAAGAACAGGAGCGCAATAATCGCGATGCCAGCTAAACCCAGCAACGCTGGTCTTAGCCGGACATGCGCTCGATTGCGCCGGCAGGGCAGCGATATTGTGAAAAAAATTGTAAGGCCCTATAAGCGCAATCGAGCTGGTGCCCGGGGCGCTCGGCAAAGCCGAGTGCAACCGGCACTGCGATTATTGCGCGATGGGGATCAAAGGGGCGGAGCGCCCTTTGTGCCTTGGAGGTCCAGGAGGGGGGTGGCAAAACCCCCCTCTTGGAAAAAAAGGATTACTTTTGCGTAAAAAGGATTGTTCGAGTTGTTCAAAGAAAAAGAAAAAAAAGAAAATATGTTAAACTCAATAATCAGTAAAAAAACAAACGTTGGTAAACAAGAATAATGAGGGAAAGTCTTAAGACGGTGAAAAAATCATGAATCCTGTTCGACAAGCAGAAATTACTAAAAAAGAAATATTGCTTTTTCTAGCACAGCACAAGCAATTGTTTAAAGAAAAGTTTGATGTAGACAATATTATGTTGTTTGGATCATACGCCAGAGGTGAAGCAACGACATCGAGTGATATTGATATTTTGATTGAATCCGACAAAAAAGATCTTGATAAAATGTTGGACCTAAAAGATTTTCTTGAAAAAAAATTTAAGAAAAAAGTTGATTTGATGTATCGCGATGCTGTAAGAAGATTTATCCTGCGTTCAATCGAAAAGGATATGATTTATGCATGATCGTCGCCCAGAATTTTTTTTAAATGTATTAAAGGACGGTGTTGATACGGCATGCGCTTGTCAGGCATTAGAGGATGCTATTGTTGATTTGGCAAAAATGCATCGTATTGAAAGCATTGCTTATCTTACAAAAGTTAAAACATTACTTGTTTGTAACGCCGAGAAGAAGGATGTATGATGATCAGCCAACAAACCATCGATCAAGTAAAAGAAAAACTCATCAAAGAATTCAACCCGCTTGCGTTGGGAAACAAGGATAAGTAAGGAAACAGCGCTGTGAAGAAGACGTTTAAAAAATTACCTATCGGGATCGACGATTTTAAGCTGCTGCGTACCAATGATTACTGCTACGTTGATAAAAGCCTTTTTATCAAGGAGTTGATTGACGCCGGGCAGGGCAAGGTCATGCTCATCCCCCGTCCTCGTCGCTTTGGCAAAACGCTCAATCTTTCGATGTTGCGGTATTTTTTTGAGCGCTATGAAGGAAGTGAATCGAACAGAGATTTGTTCGACGGTTTGGCCATTACCCAACACGCTGACTGCATGGAACAGCAAAGCAAATATCCCGTGATCTTTCTGACGTTCAAGGATGTGAAGGAAAAGGGGTGGGACAGTTGTTATGATAAGTTAACGCGGGTGATAAGTGCTGAATTTGAACGGCATGCTTATGTTTTGCACGATAGTGTGTTGTCCGACCAGCAACAGGAAGATTTTAAAAAAATTATAAATCGCACAGCATCTCAAGCGCTTTACGAAAACGCGCTCAAAGATCTTTCTTTTTACCTGGCCAAGCATTACGGGGTTAATCCGGTCATCCTGATCGATGAATACGATTCACCCATCCATGCGGGATTTCTCGAAAATTATTACGATGATGTTGTCTCATTTATGCGCGGCCTCATGTGTGCAGGCCTCAAGGGTAACGCCAACCTTGCCTATGGTGTGATTACCGGCATCCTGCGGATTGCAAAGGAGAGTATTTTCTCGGGGATGAATAACCTTGAAGTGCATACGTTACTATCGCCTTTTTATGCTGATAAATTTGGCCTTCTTGAAGATGAGGTTGCTGCATTGTTGCATGAATATGATATTAACCAGGGCGTTGAGCAAGCCCGCTCATGGTACAATGGCTATGCTGCTGGTGGCATTCCGCTGACAGCAAGAGCCAAGGAGCCATACACGGTCAAACTTTACAACCCGTGGTCGATTATTAACTTTGTAAAAAACAGCGGGACTCTTGGCCCCTACTGGGCCAATACGAGTGACAATAGGCTTATTCAAGACCTTATCCGCTGTGCATCAGAGGACGTTAAACGCGACTTTGAGCTTCTATTGATCGGAAAATCGGTTACTAAAAAGATTTGCGAGGATGTTGTTTTTCCCTCCATTTATAACGATTCCAATGCCCTCTGGTCGTTTCTTCTGTTTACCGGGTACCTGACGTGGCAGTCGCGTGAGTTGATGCAGGTCAAATGTGACGCAGCCCTTGTTGTGCCAAATCGCGAGGTGCTTGATTGTCTTAAAACACTGGTCATGCAGTGGTTTACGCAGTCGGTCGGCAGCAGTGCCTATCAAAATATGCTTGAGGCGATACGGCAGAGTAATCTTTCTGCGTTTGAGCGCTATTTTCAACAAAGTGTTTTGGATCACATGAGTTTTTTTGATGTGACAGGAAAAAACCCTGAGCGAGTTTACCACGCGTATGTTTTAGGGTTGCTTGTTGGACTTGATGCTACCCATGAGGTAAAATCAAATCGCGAGAGTGGATTCGGTCGCTATGACGTGTGTATTATTCCTCGCGATCACTTCAATCCAGGATTTATCATTGAGTTTAAGGTATTTTCAAAACGTGATAAGACGCTTGAAGCTGCGGCTCAACTGGCGCTTGAGCAAATTGAGGGGCACAAATACGATACCGAGTTGCGTGCGCGCGGTATTCAGCATATTATTAAGCTAGCGATTGTGTTTGATAAAAAAGATGTTTTGATTGTTGAGGGATAAGCGATGATCAGCCAACAAACCATCGACCAAGTGAAAGAAAAACTCATCAAAGAATTCAACCCGCTTGAGATTTACCTTTTCGGCTCCTACGCCTGGGGGAACCCAACAGAGGAGAGTGATTTGGATTTGCTTGTGGTGGTTGAAAAAGCCGATGATGATCGTATTAAAATGCATGTGCGTGGATATCGTGCTCTTGCAGATGTTCGTTGTCCAAAGGATATTGTGATTAACACCAAGGAGGAGTTTGACGAATGGTCGCAGGAGGTGCCGCGATTGACCTATAAAATAAAAAACAAAGGAAAGCGGATCTATGTCAGACAAGATGATTAAACGATCAACTATTTATCTTGATTGGATTAATTGCTCCGAAGATGATCTTGCTTATGCTAAAAAGGCTTTGCGTGATGAAGAGTGTATTTGTCCTGCTCTTTTTTCTACACAACAATGCGCTGAGAAGGCTCTTAAAGCTTACCTTGCTTATCAACAACAGCCCATCAACAAAATACATGATCTTATAGAGCTTGTTGTTTCGTGTGCAAAGTTTGATCAAAGCTTTAACATGCTTATGACGTATGCAGAAAGTTTGAATCCTTACCAAATAAAAACAAGGTACCCTGGGTTGATTTCTATTATTCCTACCGTGCAAACCCTCAAAGCATCCATCGATGAAGCAGAACAAGTTTTGAATTTTGTAAAAGAACGTGTAGGGGATAAGCGATGATCAGCCAACAAACCATCGATCAAGTAAAAGAAAAACTCATCAAAGAATTCAACCCGCTCGAGATTTACCTTTTCGGCTCCTACGCCTGGGGGCATCCAGATGAGGAGAGTGATTTAGATCTTTTGATTGTGGTTGAAAAAGCAGATGAAGATCGCTACAAAATGCTTGTGAGAGGGCATGATGTATTAGGCGATTTAGACATTGCGAAGGATTTAATTATTTATACCAAGGATGAATTTGATCGTTTGTCGAGCGACGTTACGCGATTAAGCTACAAAATAAAAAGAGAGGGAAAGCGTGTCTATGAAGCATGAAGATCAATCTTCTTTTGAGCAATGGTTGACGATTGCTGCATATGATCTTGAGATTGCTAAGATTATTTTAAAAGAAGATCGATGTATTCCTCCTGCGATTTTTCATACCCAGCAGTGCGCCGAAAAGGCGTTTAAGGCTTTTTTGGCTTTTCATCAACAAAAGCATGTAAAGATACATGATTTGGTCAAGCTGCTTCGATTATGCGCGAGGATAGACGCTTCCTTTATGCTGCTACTGCCTATTGCAAAAAGTTTGAATCCTTTTTTAACCAAAACGAGGTATCCTGATGAGCTTTTTTTTATTCCATCTTTAGATACCCTCAAAGTATCCATCGATGAAGCCGAACAAGTTTTGAATTTTGTAAAAGAACGTGTAGGGAGTAAGCGATGATCAGCCAACAAACCATCGACCAAGTAAAAGAAAAACTCATCAAAGAATTCAACCCGCTCGAGATTTACCTTTTCGGCTCCTACGCCTGGGGGAACCCAACAGAGGAGAGTGATTTGGATTTGCTTGTGGTGGTTGAGAGGGCTTCTGAAGATCGTTACAAAATGCTGGTGAGGGGGCATCGTTCATTACATGATTTTGACATTGCTAAAGATTTGCTGGTATATACAAAAGATGAGTTTGACGAATATTCCCAAGAAGTTCCACGGTTGGGTTATAAAATCAAAACCAAGGGGAAGCGGATTTATGTCAGACAAGATGATTAAAAAATCATTTGCCTATTTGGATTGGCTTGCCTATGCAGAGGAAGACCTAGTGCTTGACAAGCTTGCGCTAAAAGAAGAGCAAGGAATTGGGCCGGCGCTTTTTCTAACGCAGCAATGCGCCGAAAAAGCGCTTAAGGCATTTTTGGCATTTAATAATCATGAAACGGAGAAGGTGCACGATCTTGTTAAGTTGGTTAAGCAGTGTTCGCGTATGGATAACACTTTTTTACAGCTTTTATCTTTGGCTGATCGTTTAAATCCATACCAGACTAAAACACGTTACCCAGATGCGGCATTTCCTATCCCATTTGTCGATACCCTCAAAGCATCAATCGATGAAGCCGAACAAGTTTTGAACTTTGTGAAAGAATGCGTAAAAGAAAAAAGTTGAGAAACTAAGCCAAAACAGCGAACATAATACAAAGACGATTGACGAAACTTTAACAAAACTTTTAAAGGAAGGGAAATTGAATATGACAGATGATTTTAGTGATTTAGACAAATTACAACAAGAATCACTAAAAGAAATCTGGGATAACAAAAGTGATGAAATATGGGAAACTTACTTAAAGAAATTCCCAAACAAAAAGAAATTGTATTAATTCCTTTCAAATATAGCGATTTATATCAAACAAAAAATAGACCAGCAATAGTAATATCAAAAAATGAATATAATCAAAAAAACCAAGATATGATTGTAGTACCACTAACTACAAATCTAAAAAACTTAATGCACAACATACAAATAGATTCTACTGATTTGGAAAAAGGAATACTTTTACAAAAAAGTGAAATAAGAGTGGATAAAATATATTCATTAAATCAAAACTTAATCATAATGCACATAGGAATAATAAAACAAGAAATTCTTGAAAAAAATAATTGATAAATTAATAGAATTATTAAATTAGAAA
>CAZBUZ010000074.1:5576-5824 GCA_964495205.1 uncultured Pseudomonadota bacterium
CTGAACTAATAGAACTGATATTTTTCCCCGCTTTTGTTGCAATAATTTTTGTTATAATTGTAATGCCTCCTTTCATTAAAAGAATGCACAACCAAGGTTTTTTAGGAAAGGATATGAACAAATACAAAAAACCACTAATTGCTGAACTTGGAGGAGTAATTGTTTTCTTAGGATTTTCTTTTAGTGTATTTACATCAATATTCATTGCAACTTACTTGAAGTGGATCACAATTGATTTGAATGTGCTC
>CAZBUZ010000075.1:0-5604 GCA_964495205.1 uncultured Pseudomonadota bacterium
ACGCCCGTTGACCCGGAACTATGCAAAACATATACCAGGTCATCGCACACCTGGTTAAGACACGGGGGTTCATCCGCAACCTCAGATAAAACAGAGGCAAAGCTCACAAACTCACAGGAAATAGGACGTTCATAATGATCAAGTAAAACAACAAGCTTTATGCCCTCATCAGCCAAAAGATCCTTATATTTTTCGTAAAAAATAGGATCGATTGCGATGCAATCCATGCCGGTGTTTTTAATAATGAGCCTTAGCCGGTCAACAGGAGAATGTTCATCAAGCGGCACGTAGGCACATCCTATTTTTATCGCACCCAAAATTGCCGCAATACTATTGATATGCACCGTCGAAAGAATACCAACATAAGGATTTTTCCGTCGATCTTTATTATTTTTTAAGAAAATCTGAGCAAATTTATTAGCCAAAGCATTAAGTTCACGATAAGTAATCGAACCCCTATCCTCAAGGTAAATTGCTTCACGCTCAGGATACTTTTCTACTGAATCTAAAAATACATCATGCAATAAGTAACGCATAGGAGCTCCCTTTTTTATTCATCAGGTGTACAGCACCATAGTTTTGACAAACCGCCCACATTTTTTTTTAACGCGTTTAAGGTGTTTAATTTTTTTATAGCGAATATCATCGGTATCGATAAGGTGGCGACGCAAGGCCATCAATTCTTTCCCGTAAACAAAATCAAAATAGCGATCCATGATAGCCTTATTGGCCTTAATTTTGTTCCAATACGATATAAAAACGATGTCGCCTTTTTTAATAATGTTATTAAGCGCATGTTCAAAATTTTTTATATACGAAATGACATTAAAGGTAAAAACATACAAAGAGTTGCCAGGAAGAAGCTCTTCGGCCGACAAATCCTCAAAGTACTTAGTGATAATCTTTATTTTAGGGCTGTGCATGGTAACATCTTGCGGTAGATCATTGATAAAAAGATTAGATATCGGATCAACAGCCACATAACTTTTGGCATATTCATAACCCAATGACAAATGCAACAAAGGCCCCGCGCCAACTACCACAAGATTCATATTTTTTATGGCATCATACCGCTCAACAAACGACCGCAACAAGAGCACTTCCTCTGTTAAGTAATACTTGGTAAATTCTTCGGATGCTGGGCACAACATTCGATAAAAAGAAAGTTTTTCGCTATTCACGCGGGAAAGATCACGTAACTCTTCCCGGTTGTCTTTTGAGAAAAGCATTATTCCCCCTCAAAAAAATAAAATACACCTATGACACTGACATGTCCCTTTCACTCTGCCTGTAAAACTTTTCTCCTTAAGCCTTTTAGCGTTT
The DNA here is from genome assembly GCA_964495205.1 of uncultured Pseudomonadota bacterium. Lineage (GTDB taxonomy): Bacteria > Babelota > Babeliae > Babelales > RVW-14 > GWF2-38-10. Next base: position 1,324 of record CAZBUZ010000075.1, read on the forward strand.
TTGAGATTAAAAAAATAATTCATTCAAAAGCAATATTTTAATGCTCTTATTACCTTTTTTTTACTTCACGCATCCCAAGCCATATTCCCTAGCGTCATCATTGATCAATGCGATAAATTTTGGCAAAAAACACATCAAAAGCCTTCCATTTGATTTTTTTATGAACCCTAGTAGACTTCGCTGTACCTTTTCAAAAACTAAAAAATAAGAGCTTTTACCATAAAGGAATTTTTCATGAACTCGCTCAAAAATGGCATTTTAGGCCCTTTAATTCTTTGCTTCTGCTTTTACAATCTTCAGTCAACAATACCATCACCACTCCCTAAATCTCAAAAAACATCGCGCGAAGATGTTCTTGCACTTATCGAAAAGCTAAACAAAGTAAAAGATGATGGGACAATTGAACAACCCCAAAAAGAAATAGACAGCGATCAAACAAATCAAGAAGCCATAGAACAAAATAAAGAGGAACAACCTCAAGGCAATAGCCGCACGAGGAAAATTCTCTTAGGCACCGCTGTCATCGGAACCGCAGCAGCCGCTCTCATTTGTGCGGCCATTATAAAATATCGAAACAGTTCTGTAGAAAATGAAAATGAACGTTTTTGGCGACAAGCAGAAGGAACCGTAAGAGCAGCTCCACCGGCACCGGCAGAAATTCAAGGCCCAACTATTAGGAATATCGAAGATATTCAAGCAGACCCAACATATAGGGACCCAGAACCACATCGCCACGGACTATGCGAAATCTGCTACACGAATGGCAACCTCATGCGCTTAGAAAATAGTTATCGCCATAAATACTGCAGAGGTTGTCTCTTACATACCGTTTTAACAGCCTACCAAAATACACGCCAAACATTTGACAGAATTTCGCCAGCTCCCGGAGAAGTATTGACAAGAAACGACATTCAAAGAATAACCGGCAACAATGCACGCATGCTCAATGCCTTTGACATTGCACAATACAATCATGATAACCCCGGAGTTGCCGGATTGGCGAATATAACGCCAGAACAACGACGAAACTCACGCCCTTGCCCTCGTTGCCTCACACCAATCCAAAGAAACCAAGGCTGCAGACACATGACTTGCCGTTGCGGCCATGAGTTTTGCTGGCATTGTTTAAGGGATCTTCCTGGCTACAGGCATGCCTACCCTGACTGCGGTAGATTTTAATTAACGAAGGAAATCTCTTATGAACCCGCTACAGAACACACAAAATTTCATGGTCACCTTAAAACATCAAATGACAATCACACAAAAACTTAGCCTGGCGCTCGGCATGGCATGTACAACGGGCCTCCTGGCACAGCTCAAGTTACCACTGCCCTGGACACCCGTACCAATTACCAGTCAAACGCTTGCCGTCTTGCTCGCTGGAGTTATCCTCGGAAATACATGGGGCAGTATAAGCCTCGCTATCTACGTAAGTCTTGGCGCTGCCGGCCTTCCGTGGTTTGCTGGTGGTAGCAGCGGCTTGACAAAACTTGCGGGTCCGACGGGGGGTTACCTCATTGGGTTCATCGTCAGTGCGTGGGTCATAGGGTACATTGTTGACACCTATCCCAAAGTAAAAACCTGGTGGCGCCTGGTTGGAATTATGCTTTTGTGTAACTTTTTCGTCATTCACCTGTTAGGGCTCATGCAGCTTTACTGTTGGCTTTCGCTCGTTCAACGTACGCCCGCAACGCTTTGTGAACTTTTGCTCATGGGTTCTCTACCATTTATTTACGGAGACATCATCAAAATAATCATTGCAGCAACTTTAGCCACGGGTATCATAGCAAGAAAAAAACAACCCTTATGAAAATCCGGGCACACCATCTTTTATGCATGCAAGGTTTTCAAGGCTATGGCTACAGCAAAGATTTTATCGATAATCTGCGCAATATTATCATCAAGCTTAAAGCCCATCCAGAAACTGAGATAGAACTTATTGATGAGTGTGATGCTATCTGCGCTAGCTGCCCTCACAACAAAAAAGATAGGTGCGACATAAGGCCTGAGGCCAATGAAACAATCCAACAGCAAGATCGAATTGTCCTTGGGGTGCTTGGGTTATCTACGGGAACCAAGATCACCATAAAAGACGTTCACGCCCTCATACAAGAAAAAATAAATACCCCATCAACAGCTCACCACCTATGTGGCGACTGTCCATGGAAAATGCAATGCCTTTGGTTTATTAAGCAAACCAACCGCGACTAAAAAGCATGTTTTTTGTATTACGATACCCGCGTGCCGTTTTCCACTGGTCCACAAACAGTCACCATGCGCATGTTGCCTTTTTCATCTTTGGCAAACAACATCATGCCGTGTGATTCAAGCTTCATCATTTTGCGTGGCGCAAGGTTGCCAACAAAAACTCCCTGCTTACCAATTAGCTCTTCAGGCTTAAAGTACTGAGCAACGCCAGACAAAATCTGACGCATGCCATGGGAACCAAGATCAACGGCAAGCTTGTATAGTTTTTCTGATCCAGGAACCGGCTCACAGGTAGTTACCGTTCCCACCAACATGTGGACTTTGGCAAAATCATCGATCGTAATAGTCGGGGTGTCTTGAGCGTCGCCCTTCGAGACACTCGCGCTTTGCGCTCGTTCATCGGGAAGACCGGAGTTTCCATTCGCCGATCTTGGTAAGGAGGCGGCTATGCCGACGTCTCGAACCATGCCGGCGCTCAGTTCTCCCTCGCCCCGAGCAACTGGACGCACAAACAGCGGCTCACTCAATTTTGTTAGTGTATATGTTTTGTTGAATGCATTAGCACGCAACTCAGGATCATAATTAATATTCTTTTTGAAGGTATGACCAAGGCTCGCCAACAATTGCTCCATCTTAGTAGGCATCACTGGCCATAACAAAACGGCAACAGCATACAGGCTGTGGCATGAGGCATAGATAACCTCTTGAAACATCTCTGGATCATTTTTACACAACACCCATGGCTTAAATTCCTGAAAATAAGCATTAACTGCTGACAAATACTTCCAAGCCTCAGCAAGAGCGATGTGGAAAAAGCCTTTGTTCATTTCTTCCCAGTACATACGATACATCTCGGCACACTTTTCGCGCAACGCAACAGTTGCGGTTTCAAGCTCCGTAGGCGGTTTAACCTCTTGAAGTCCATTATTGAGCGCCAAGGTAACCGTACGGCTCAACAGGTTGCCCAGATTATTAGCAAGATCAGCAGCAACATGATCTTCGAGGCTCTTCAGATCAAACTGTCCATCATGAGATATCGGGAAATTACGCATCAAAAAATAACGGACAGCTTCCGGCCCATAAAGCGCAGCCAATTCTTGTGGATCGATCGCATTGCCAAGTGATTTTGACATTTTTTGCTCGCCCATCAAAATGTATCCATGCACCACTAAATGTCGTGGAGGCTGAATGTCCGCTGCCATCAAAAAAGCTGGCCAATAAATAGCATGGAAACGCACAATATCTTTAGCCATAATCTGCATATCAGCCGGCCACCAGAAGGCAAATTTTTCTTGAGCTTCTTGCGTGCTTTGCCCATAACCTATAGCACTAATGTAGTTATTAAGTGCATCGCCCCACACATAAACGGTATGTTCAGGATCTCCTGGGAATGGAATACCCCAGCTAACACTTTTACGAGAAATGCTTAAATCTTTCAACCCAGACTTAACAAATGAGATTACCTCATTGGCACGTTCTTTAGGAACAATAAAATCTGGATGCTTTTCATAAAACTCAAGCAACTGCTGCTCGTACGCCGATAAACGAAAAAAGTAGCTTTCTTCTTGCATTGGTCGTAGTTGACGTTTGCATGATGGACACAGGTAATTGCCATCGGCATCCTTAACTGATTCATTGCCAACGTTCACAAAAGTTTCGCAAGGAACACAATACCAGCCATCGTAGGTTGATTTGTAAATATCACCTTGCTCTTGCAATTGCTTAATCCACGCAACGACTGCTGCCTCATGGTCAGCATCGGTTGTACGAATAAATCGATCGTACTCGATGCCATATAATTCCCATACCTTTTTAAACTCGGGGATCATGGTATCAACAAAAGCCCGCGGATCTTTCCCAACCTCTTGCGCCTTTTCTTGAATTTTTTGGCCATGCTCATCGGTGCCGGTCAGAAAAAATACCTTCTTGCCCATAACCTTGTTCCAGCGAGCGGCAACGTCAGCGATTACGGTTGTATAGAGTGTTCCAATATGCGGACGAGAATTAACATAATAAATTGGCGTCGTCACATAAAATTTGTTTCGATTCATGTTTTGTCCTGAATTTAAATTG
>CAZBUZ010000076.1:0-5481 GCA_964495205.1 uncultured Pseudomonadota bacterium
GCAACGCTCGATATCGATGAAAGTGAAGTCGGTTACGTCAAACCAGGCCAGCGCGTCAAGTTAACGATTAACACATTTCCTGATCAACCAATTGAAGCAACCATTAAAGAATTAAGTTTTATTCCTAAAAACGACACTCCTAATAATAAAGATGCTGCCAAATTTTATAAAGCCACGGTTGAGATTGACAATAAAGATCAACGCCTACGCCCAGGCATGATGGTCACCGCAAAAATGGTCGTTGAAGAAGCAAAAGATGCATTAAGTATCAGTGGCTTTAGCTTTCAATTTGATTGGAACGTTCTTGAAAAAATAGCAAAGCTTATTGGGTATGCCTACAAACCATTATCAAAAGAACAAAAAAAGTCCTTTAAACAAACCAATGTCAATCAAAAAGTCAAATACGTTTGGACCGTCGAAAATAAAACATTTACCCAAAAAGGCATCATATTAGGCATCACTGACAACAACCATTGGCAAGTTATCAAAGGCTTAACAGAACAAGATCATGTTATTACGCACATCCAAGAAACCGACGCCATGGAAAAACTGTACAAAGCCTGGTTTAAAGGCGCATTATAAAAACAATGAATACGAATCAACTTTTAAAATCATCTTTACGATCGCTGCTTCACCACAAAGGCCGCTCACTTTTAACCACACTCGGCATTAACATAGGCATTGCCGCTATCATCGCCATGCTTGCCATCGGCCATGGAGCTGAAGAAAAAATAAAACGTGAAATCCTTTCCACAGGGAAAAACATGATTTACGTACATAGTGGCAACCTAGGCCTTGATCCACAGCAGCGCCTCTTGAAGCGCAAGCGCATGGTTCCGCTAACATTACAAGATATCAGAGCCATAAGACGAGCATGCCCCTCGATTTCTAAAATATCACCCACACTCCAACAAGGCACCGTCGCCAAATATCTACAAAATGCTGCCGCCATTGAATTAAAAGCTGGCAATGAAGAATTGTTAACGATCTTCAATCGCACCATAGGCAAAGGGAATTTTTTCACCTTTCAACATGTAGCCAACGGTGCTCGCATAATTGTTCTTGGTCATAAGGCCGCCAAAGAGTTATTTAAAACCATCAACCCTCTTGGCAAACTGGTCACCATCAACAATATACCTTTTGTTGTCATCGGTGTTGTAGCAAAACTGGAACACCAATTCCAAGGCGATTTTCAAGATGCCAATCTTGACTGCTTCATTCCCGCAACAACCTTTAAAAAATTTATCGAACGCTCCATGACAAACAAAATAAAAGCTTTTTCTATTTCCGCAAAAAGCTATGATGCTATTCCAGAAACCGTTAATAATATCACTAAAATTTTGCGCATGCGCCATCGCCTTGAACTCAAAGACCCTAATGATTTTTTCATCATCGATCAACAAGCAATGCTCAAAGCGGCACAGGCATCTGCCAACATCCTTACTATCTTCCTCCTCATCATTGCACTCATTTCCCTATTGGTGGGTGGCATTGGCGTCATGAACATCATGCTCGTCTCAGTTGGTGAGCGCACACAAGAAATTGGCATCCGCATGGCCCTTGGGGCACCCAACAAAACCATCCTGAACCAATTTCTTTATGAAGCTCTTATGCTCTGCTGTCTAGGTGGCATCCTTGGCGTTCTGCTTGGTTTAGCTGTACCATGGATCGCCAGCATCTTTACTGGTTGGTCGGTCGTTATCAAACCAGCAACCATACTGATTGCTGTCTCTGCTATTTTTTGTGTCGGCATCATCTTTGGCTACTATCCCGCCCGCAAAGCTGCTTCATTAAATCCGGTTGACGCATTACTTGATCAATAATTTTTGAATTAGTAAGTTATAAACGAAAAAAAATGATGTTATACTACAAAAAAAGATCGAATTAATCCCGGCTCGGAGTCTGGGATGACAAAAGAAGGATCCTCATGAATTTTTTACGCAATCCAATCGTCATTATTGTTTTTCTTGCCATCATTGGCGCTGGTATTTTTGTCTACATCAAAAAGAAAAAATCTGCACTCCCGGTCAATCCCATTCGCACAGAAAAACCAGTCAAGCAAGATATTGTTCAATATGTTAATGCTTCAGGAAAACTAAAAGCTGTTGTTCAAATAACGGTAGGAAGCTTGGTCGCCGGCAGAGTTGTTAAAATCCTGGCAGAAGATAATGACGTCGTCAAAAAAGATCAAATTCTCACCATTCTCGATGACGGCATTGGCGATAGCGAAGTAAAAAAGACAATGGCAGACCTTGCCGAAGCTCGCTCCAATTTAGAATATCAAGAAAAATATTATCGCAGACAAAAAGAACTTTATAATGCCGGCCAAATATCACAAAACGCATTCGACAGTATCATCCAAGCATACAAAGTTACACAAGCGCGTGTTCAAAAACTTGAAGCAACGCTTGAGCTCAATAAAAAACAATACGAAAATCTTTTTGTCAGAGCACCCGAAAACAGCATTGTCATTTCAAAAATGGTTGATCTTGGCCAAATGGTTACGGCTCAATTTCAAGCAACTGCTTTGTACACACTGGCGCAAAACCTTCACGAAATGGAAGCCCACGTAGATGTGGATGAAGCTGACATCGGCCTTGTCAAAAAAGGACAAGATGTTTTATTTGCCGTCGATGCCTTTCCAAGGAAAAAATTCACCGCCAAGGTTAACTACATCAAATACCTCGCTACCACAATCGATAATGTCGTCACGTATGATGTAGTGCTCAATGTAGCAAACCCTGACCTTCGCCTCCGTCCTGGTATGACCACCAACGTTGATATCAAAGTTGCAGACGCTAAAAATGCGATAACAATTCCCAATAAAGCACTTCGCATCAATACTATCTATCTTGAAAATGCGGCACAAGTCTTAGACATTCCTGTAAGCAAGATTGAGGAGGGTCCAGGAAAAATAGCTCGTTCAGCACGATCAAAACCAACACGATCATCAGGCAAGCTACAAAAATCAGAAAAAGAATACTTATGGGTTCAAGAACCAGGCCCCAAAATCAGACAAGTTGAAGTAGAACTCGGAGCAACTGATGGTAAGCACACGCAAGTCTCCAAAGGAATCGCCCTCGATGCCAATGTCATAACCGAAGTTGATGATATTAAGCGCGAAAACTTGCTACTCAAGGGTCTTTTTGGCAAACCTCAAGGCCTAGGTAAATAACCATGCTTATAGAAATTAAAAACCTTAAAAAAGTATATCGCATGGGTGATAACGAGGTCATGGCGCTGAAGGGTATTGACCTAACCATCGACAAAGGCGAATTCGTTGCCATTACAGGATTTTCAGGATCTGGTAAATCAACACTCATGCACTTATTGGGATGCCTTGATGTTTCAACAGAAGGTGACTATATCCTCGATGGCATTAATGTTTCAACGGCAAGCCGTGATGAATTAGCCCGTATCCGCAACCAAAAAATTGGCTTTGTCTTTCAAAAATTTCATCTCCTGCCAGACCTTACCGCACAAGACAATGTTGCCCTGCCACGCTTGTATGCTGGCATAGCCGAAACACAAGCTCGCCAAGAAGCTGCGAAATTTCTTGAGCTCGTCAATCTCGCCAACCGCATGGATCACTACCCGTATCAACTTTCAGGCGGTCAACAACAGCGTGTTGCAATTGCACGATCACTCATCAATGATCCAGCAATTATCTTGGCAGACGAACCAACAGGAAATCTTGATACCGCAACAGGTGATGCTATTCTCAAGATTTTTACCGACCTCAATAACGATAAAAATGTCACCATCATCATGGTTACCCACGAGCCAACAATCGCCGCCAAAGCAAAACGTATTATTGAATTGGTTGATGGTAAAATTATCGCAGACAAAAAGACATAAGGACGTCATGAATTTCTACCAATTATTTACCTCAGCAATTCGATCATTACGTAATCACAAAGTACGCTCCCTGCTCACCACACTTGGTATCATCATAGGTGTCGTATCCATCATCGCTGTTATGTCCATTGGAGAAGGCGCAAAAAAACGCGTTAACCAAACAATCGAAAAGCTGGGAAGCAACTTCATTATTGTCCTTGGTGCTTCACCTAAACACTTAAGCCAACGCACAGGAGTAGCATTAACGCTCAAGCCCGCAGACCTGGCTGCAATTGAATATGAATGTGATGACATTGCCTATATTTCACCAGGCGTTATGACACCCATTAAAGCTGTATCAGAAGGTGCTAACTGGCAAACAACATTAGGTGGCGTCAACCAAGACTATGCACTGATTAGAAATTGGAAAATAACTCGTGGTGAGTTTTTTACTGAGCATGATGTACGAACAGGCAATAAAGTTGTTGTCCTCGGACAAGTGGTTGCCAAAGAACTCTTTAAAAATGAGGATCCTCTAGGAAAAACTGTCCGCATAAAAAGGTTGCCCTTTAAAGTTATTGGCATTTTAGAAGAACTTGGCAAAACACCCGATGGCCGTGATCAAGACGATATTATTTTCGCTCCTATTAAAGCCGTTCAACGAAAACTTATGGGAAAAACAAACTACTCCGCCTTCTTGCTTTCTACAAAAACAAAAGATCGCATGGCTGCTACAGCAACACTCATCCAATCAATTTTGCGCCAAAATCATAAATTAGGCCCTCACGATGAAGATGACTTTACGTTTTTTACACAAGACGATATTTCTCAAGCTTCTGACGCAGCCTCACAAGTACTTAACCTGTTGCTTTTGATTATCGCCTCTATTTCGTTAATTGTTGGCGGTATCGGCATTATGAATATCATGCTCGTCAGCGTCACCGAACGAACCAAAGAAATTGGCATTCGCATGGCATTGGGAGCAACAACACGCGCTATTCTCATTCAGTTTATTTTAGAAGCTGTTACGATTTGTTTAACAGGTGGTATCGTTGGCGCTTTGATTGGAATCGGGGTATCTGAGATAATCGGTTTTATGCTCGGCTGGCCTATTTTTATTTCAAAATCAGCGCTTGTTATTTCGCTTAGCTCTTCGGCATTGATTGGCCTTTTTTTCGGTTACTACCCGGCATATAAAGCATCGCAACTCAATCCGGTTGAGGCTCTTTTAGACACATAAAAATTCTATGTTGTGGGCTGAATAGTAGTCATAAAATCAATGTTTTTTTTGCACTCAAAAAAAACATTAATATTCTTTGCAATAAGCACAAGTTGGTTGTACAGCTGTAAAGCGGTTGGCATTGCAATTAATTTTACCGATTTCAGATAGGTTTGAGCAAACCCAGAGCAACCAGCAAAAAAATGATTTCTATCTTGTTCAGTATCGCCAAAAGAGAAAACATGAAACCAAGACTCCGTTGCCCGTCCAGGTAGGTACCGCGTTAGCTCCCGCCGAAAAACATCACTCTTTTTTTGATTCGCATGATACACAGAAAAAACAGGCACACCATCCGTTGTGATTAATTTATGTATACCAGGAAAAACCAATCTTGCCGTTAAGGTCACCCATTCATGTTCTGCACC
>CAZBUZ010000077.1:0-5476 GCA_964495205.1 uncultured Pseudomonadota bacterium
TAGCAGCACAGAGACTATGTTTTGCAAGATTATGAGTTTTCAGATGGGCTCTAAGCAAAAATAATGGCGCCTTTAATGAGCAAATTTTTCTAAATTGGCGTTTGCCATACGAAGTTCTATTTTGCATAAACTTCGAAGCTGCAAAGTATGGCGTCCCACGATCGATCACTTTAAAACAGACTTCACACATTCACTGATGGGTCATTTTTGAAAATTGTAATTTCATTTTTGTTTTGTACAACCAAGTACGACCCATCAGAAGAGAAGGCTCCCCATGTTGCATCAAACTCATAGATTTTTTGGTTTCTGGTTAAATCATAAAGTGCAAGCTTCACTTGTTGTTTGTCATATATAACGACTAATGCTTTAGTATTATCACCAGGCATAAATTGTAAAAAATCTCCTAATCCTGGCATTGTGGCAACCACTTGCCTGCTTGCAAGATCCCGTACAATATGCCTGTAATCCCCTGTTGGTAAATCTTGAATAATAGTTGCCAAGCGCCGAGCATCGCCGGAGAAAGCAATACGTTTTTCCCCAAATTCATCTAACAATTGACCATTGTTAACATTGTAAACACTGGTTACAAAAAGCGATCCTTCACGGCCATGAACGGCAACTTTGCTACCATCAGACGAAAAAACTCCAAGCCAACCAGGACATGTAAAAAGCCGTTTCTCTTGAGCAAGATCAAATACGATTGAATGCTTGCCAGGAATACTCGTTAGCATTTTGGTGCCATCCAAAGAAAAAGAGGCATAATATGCTTGCGGTAGTTGTTCTGAGCTTCTTATAAGTTGTCCATCACATGTTCTGCGAATTTCAATTGGAGAAGGATAAACATTTCCAGATGGATTTAACAAACAAATTAGGATCGTATCGCCATTCCCGATAAAATGTGCTTTGTAACCAGAAAAAGTGCGCATCTCCGTTCCAATTTGTAAATCAACCATTTTGATAGGCCCAGCAAAAAATTTTTGTGCCATGAGTGCTTTACTTCCATCTGGCGAAACGGACATTACATAACCATCGAAAGCACAACTTAATTGTTTTGTTGCAGTATTATAAAACCGTACCTGGTCATTGGTATTAACTGCCAACAAGTTTTTTTGACTACACCACGTAGCGTAATCACCAGTCAATTGCGCAATTTGAACATAGTTGAATGTTGCATCCGTCATGCCGGCTTGAACATGCATTGGCGCTGACTGATATGCTTTAACCCTATGAACGGCTGCTTGCCAAGATGCCAAAAACTGCTTATCTTTTTGCAAGCTTTCTAGAACTTTGTGTACTATCTGAATGAGCCTGTCACATTCAAGTAATTCCAATGCCTCAACCATGCGCACAACCGAAACCAATGTGCGCTGTTCATATGCATTACCGAGCAACTTTCGTACGCCATTATCAAGATCAACTGTCCAAATTTCTTTTACTTTTTTATTTGTGGAATCTTGGCGCGCAAAGGCAAGCTCACCGCTAAATGTTCTGATTCTTTCAAAAACAAGTGGTTCAATGGAGACAGGAAGTGTTATTGTTTTTGTTAGCAAAGTAATGCCCATAAGGCTATTTATTCGCCAATCAAGATTATCGATAAGTTTGTTTATTATGCGCGACTCTAATGCTTTCAAGCAGTCTGGATGAACTTCAAAGCTTTGGTCATTGATTTTTATGAAAACTGCATACTGCGTTTTTGCTTCTCGATCCCCCACATGAGACGCCAAGGTCGCTTTGCACGCTATTTGCATCATGAAGCCAAGCAGCAAAAAAGTAACGCTTATGAATTTGATGTTCAATAACCGAATAGTCATAGAATCCTCCAAATAAAACCACTACATTGATACTAAATTATATGATTCTGGATTATAGCTGCGCACCATGTTCCACTAACAAGTCAATTATTTTGGTATCGCCCCGTTCTATCGCATAATAAAGAGGAGATTTAGGGGCACACAAGTTTACATCCGCACCAGCGTCCAGAAGAAGTTTAATCGACCGCAAAGGTGCATTACCATTTACTGCCGTCGTCAATGGTGTTTTCGTCTGGTAAGTCATGTTGGGCTTCACCCGGTTTGGATTAAAACCATGTTGCAAACAAAACTCAAGCACATCCGGATACCTAACGAGCGTCCAAAAAACATCGTTTGACATTTCTTTTACGTTATAACCCCGCTTGACAAGTTCGGCAAACAACTTCAAATCGCCGACTGCCCATATCATAGGGTCAAAATATTTATGATGAGGACCAGAAAAATCAGCGCCATGACTCACAAGCATGGTAGCAAATTTCGTATTGTAGCTGCAAAGAAAATGAACAAGCTTTGCATCATCATACACCACATTACAATTGGCGCCTAACTGCAATAGGGCTCCAAAAACAGCTTCTTTGTTATGTATTGCCGCTATAACAATAGGCTTTTTCCCACATATCTCACGATTAACATCTGCGCCTGCACGCACGGCCGCTCTTACGGCATCAGCGTCATCTTTAAATATTGCTCTTACCAGTTCCACAGAAAGTTTTTGTTCAGCTTTCAGCTTAGCCGATTCGGCTGTAAGAATTGCCTTGGTTTTAGTAGGTACTGCCACAGCTTGTGCCACATGCATTGGGCTTACACTTTTATTTACAACTTCAACAACACTCTTTTGGCCGCATGACATATCACATGAACTGCATGGGCCGCATATACCGATACCGTTAGAGCAACACCCAAGAACGTTCGGTATAAAAAATAATGGAACAAGTAGTAAAATTTTTTTCATAGAATCCCCCGAATAAACCACCACATTAAATCCAATACCTATAATATATGTTTAACTTTTTTAGTCAATACATATTAACATAGGCCAGCAATGGCAGCTTTTTTAGAGATGAAAAGTAATTAAGGAGCAATCACTTGAATCCGTGGCCTGCCCAGCCTTCGCTTTTTACAAACACAAAATCAACTTCTACGTTATTACAAGCTACGGCGGGCAACCTTCGCCTCAACGGTGCTGGCGACAGCCAACCGAAGCCTAGAGTTTTCTTCAAAGTCTTACTCACGTAGGCGAAGGTTGGCGTCCCCTAGTAGATATATTCAGGAACCATGAAGCTGAGTTTACCATAGGTCTGCCACACCTCAAAACAGTCTGCTCATCCCTCGGCATTCAACCTTCCTATGTTAGCTGAGATAGCACTAAACCTGTATAATAAGCATGGTTGTTGATGAAACTTGAAGAGGTAATGAACCGTGTCAAAAATCAAGAATGCCCAAACATTTGAACTAATTGCCGATAAGCTAAGGCCTCTTTTTCAAAGGGCATACGAAACGGAAACTGTCTATATTATGATACTCGTTGCATACGAGATCATAGAAGTATACGACACAACTCCTTTAAAGCCTCTCATAGAATCCATTATGGGAGTTTACCTTGAAGACATTAAACTTAGGATCCAGCTTGAAAAACAAGCCTGGCAAGAAGTTCGACAGGTTCATACACAATTACGCGAATACGCAACAAGAAATGCCATAACAGCCCGGCTAGTCCTTGAAGAGCTTGATTGTTTTGAAACAACCGAAGCCCTTCCCCTGGAATCTGGTTTAGTTTCCCTTCCAGGCCAATTTCTTAAGATGAAATTTGCGCTACTATCCCTTCCTAAAAACACCCCAAATTACCCGGAATTTATAAAACAATTCGCTATCCTTGATAAAAGCCAAGAAATAGACCACTTCACTTTTGCTCCAAGCCTCGAGCTATGGGACAAAGAATGCCTGCGGTTAGCAAAAATAGAACCAACTAGGATTTGGCATAATTGGGACACGATTGCTAATGCTTATCTATTGCAGGATCCAAAGAAAGCATCAGAAACTATTGATATTAATCAACTTAAACATCATCTGCAGCGCCTAGAAAGCTATACCATTGACTGGATCAAGCAGTATAACGCTACCCATATGACCAAATTTGGCAAACCAAGCAAGCCAACCTATGACTCAAAATCATGCGTCCTCAAGGTTAATGGTGTACCTATCGAGTTCGAAAAAGGCTCTATACGTGCAAAATTTCTGAGATGCTTCTTCAAAAAAGGCGCTGCTATAGCACAGATACTCTCTTTAGAAGATCTGCACGCAAAAATGTACAAGAAGAAAATCGGCTACTTTAAACTCGAAAAGAATCACAAAGACGCCCTTTACAATGCACTCGATGATATCAATCTAAGAGTGTCAAACGAAGCAAGTATTCCAGGTTTTCTTACTCTCAAAAAATCAAAAGTCGCTATTAGATCGAAGTATCTGAACTAATTCTACGGGGCCAGATCTGACCTCGCACGACCCCGCACGGGACTGTCTACACTTTACTTATGGTCAAACAAAGTAAGGTCACCTCACAACTCATTAACGATCAACCAGAACGGCAAGAAGGCAAGCTGTTAACCCGAGAAGAACTTACCCGGGTTACAAACTTTTTCGAACTACTGGCGAAAATTGATCAAAGGTTGCATGTAACAAAACAGCGGGCGTCCAATGAAAAAAATAAGCGAAATACAAATAACCCCGATTAAACCTCAAAATGGGCTCGTAGGATTTGCGAGCATCGTTTTTGATAATGCCTTCTACCTAGGTTCAATTGGGATATATACACGACCTCAAGGTGGCTATCGCCTTACCTACCCTACAAAAAAAGGCGCGAGCGGCAACTTCAATATTTTTCATCCCATTAATCACGTTATTGCATCACATATTGAACACGCCGTAATTGCTAAATTTGAAGAAGTAATGAGCTCATATGATAGACACAGTAGTGCTGACTCTCAGCCTGAATGAAGGACAATTTCATATTGATGATCCTGATAAATTCGAACCCTCTGCTTCGTCGATCTTAAAAGAAAATGCTCCTATTGGCCGACGAGGCTATATCACATCAAGACAAAATCCCACCAAACAAGATCATCTTAAAGGCAACTACCTACCACGCCTTACGCTCACAAAAAGAATGATTCATTCTGGTGGATCTGATATTAGCTTAAAAATTGAGTTATCATTGCCCAAGCTCTATTTTGGCAACAATTTTGAAGAGCTTACGCCTAAAGACTTACTCCCTTTAATGTACAAACTCGTTCGTGCACTAGAAGTAATGGGCGTAGGAACCACTGCTCACATACTCGCTCAACAAGCTCATGTGTCAGCGATTCATTTTTGTAAAAACATTACCCTTACTGATGGTTCAACACCATACCACTACATCAATAAAATCCGCGAATCAAACGTCAGCCGGATACTCGATGTAAATCAAACCGATTATCGTAACGAAGGCCATTCGTTCAAATGGCACTGCAATTCATACGAGGTAACGTTTTATGATAAAATAAAGGATCTCGAAATGGCTCAAAAAAGCGATAAGCGGGCTATTGAAGATGATAATCGTATACAACTAAGCATCCTAGGTTCTGTTGAGTTTTTAGCGTAACCATATCATAGCTCCTACAAATGCGATA
>CAZBUZ010000078.1:0-1622 GCA_964495205.1 uncultured Pseudomonadota bacterium
GCTATTCCTTATTTTTCACCAACGCTCACCCATATCAACGTAAATAACACTAAACTCGATGATGCCGGCCTTGCTATACTTGTCACTCGCAAACCACACCTCGTCGAACTTAATTTATGGGGTTGCCGCAATATAACAACAGCGGGACTTACTGCTGTTATCCCTCATCTTTCGCCGGCACTCAACAATCTAGATCTATGCGGTACCAAAATTAATGATGCTGGGCTTCTTGCACTTGCATCTCGCTGCCAACGGTTGGTTAAGTTGGATTTATTAGATTGCAACAACATAACAGCCATGGGATTCGTTGCGGCGTTAAAAAACATCGCACCATCACTTACCCACCTCGACCTGGAAGAGACCAACATCGATGACGCCGGCCTTGCAGTTCTCGCCAAGCGCTGTCCTCATTTGACCTGTGTTGATTTAACATCCTGTCGCAAGATAACACGTGATGGATTTGCCGCTATGCCTTCTTCAATTATCGAGCTCAATTTATTTGGAACTGGAATCGATGATGACGGTATTGCAGCTCTAACTACGCGATGTACAAACCTCGCTAAACTTTACCTAGGTTGCTGCAACAACATAACACCCACTGGTTTTTCTTTGTTGCCGCCATCACTCACCACCCTCAATTTATTTGGAACCACGATCACCAATGCCGGTCTTATTGCTCTTGCTACACGCTGTCCGCACCTGGTTGAGCTGAATTTAAGATGCCGCAATATAACACCTACTGGCATCAAGGCATTCCACAATACACGTCACGCAGCCCATCTGCAAGCATGTAAAGTAATTTAAGGCAAACAAGCCATGAGGGATGACCAGGCTTGCGGCCCAGCACCTGGTCATCTCCAAAAAACATGTGATATGAAAACTATTTATTGAAAGAACGCTGGCTGCTCATCTCAACCTCGTGGCCACGATGAACTACCAGTAACACAAAACCTATTTGGAGGTTACTATGAAAACAAATATTTTTTTCAAACGCTTTTTTTTAGTCGTATGTCTTTTGAGCGCCGCTGCCCATATCCATGCCATGCAACCAGAGAAAACAGAAATAATCGGCATTAACTATTATGTTCCATCAGCACATCAAGATTTTAGAATTTCCATACCCCTTCATGACCGTACCACGTTTGCCGATTTAAAACAGGCAATTTTTCATCAACTTAATGCGAACCCGCAAACAAAAGCTCTTTTAAAAAAAGATAATATTAACTACGCCAACTGTACCGAATGTTTAACATGTACCGTAATGCAAAGCATATATCCTGTCTTCATGAACAACTCAGATCGCTTGCTTGATAGCCGTCTTTTTTTGGTAGAAGGCAACCTGGGTGTCATGCTGCGTAAGCCTCGCCGGCTGGAAAGCGTTGCATCGCTACAAAATGCGCTTTTAGAAATCGATGAATCCGATACACAAGACAGAACGGATCAGTCTTCCAGGCGCCATGATAACAGGCAACCGAGGGCGCCATTCCGCCCATACTAATCCACACATCGAAACACTAATACCCCAGGAATATCGTCTCCTGGGGTATTGGGCAAATTAAATCACACAAAAAGAAGTGGTAGAGATGAACGGACTCGAACCGTTGACCCCCTGCGTGTGAAGC
>CAZBUZ010000078.1:1691-5377 GCA_964495205.1 uncultured Pseudomonadota bacterium
GGCCATACTGGATGATCTTAGAACTTTCACCTATGATAACCTTATGCTGGTGAAAATACAAGACGTTATTGGAATCGTTGATTGTGTGCTGGGTTAATCATTTTTTCAAAAGACAATATTTGGTGCATTAGTTTTTAATTTAAAAAAAACATTGCCAAAAGATATTGAGTACGATAATGTTGCTTATCGTGCGCAATCGGTTGGGTATTTTTAAAAAGGCTGAGCATGGATGACCAGATAATTATTACAGACACAAACAGCATTGAAGAAGATGAGTTAAGGCTCAAGACCCTGCAACTTGAAGATCAGGTATGTGTTTTGAAAGAGAAAATCGCAGTACTTCAGCATGAAGAAGAGCATCGTAATAAATTGTACACTGCCCTCTCAAAACGCATTGGTCAACCAGTAGACAAAAACAATCTTAACGGCCTGAAAATTAAAGGATCCATACTATTTGAATGTATAGACGAGGCTTATGGTGTTCCCGGTGCTCTCATTCAACCATCGCACGATTATCGGTCATATTCATTGATGCGAGCAAATTGCGCGTTATGGAAATATGTTCCTGTTAAAAGGCCGGTATCTGGATTTGATGTTCTCAGCGATCTTTCTACCAGCAGGTCAATGGAAAATGTCGATAGATATTCTTCATATAATAGTCTGCGAGCTTATCATGGCGACCTTGTTTACTGGCAGGCTTGGCTGAGCGCAACAGGGTTTACCTTTAATGAGCCAATCACCAAAAAAGAAGTTCTTACATTTATGATCCAACATCTTATGGATGGTCTTGAGGCTTCTATTGATACAAGGCTTGTTGAGCAAGGGTATAAGGAAAAACATGGGCTTCACCAGTTGGCCACGGTAAATCGAAGAGTTACTTCATTATCAGTGTTTCTCGATGATGCTAAATGGCCAAATCCTTGTCGAGATAAAGGAATCAGGGAGCTAAGGCAAAATATTCAAGAGCAGATTAAGAAGTTAGCGTCTGGCCAAGTTGAAAGCAAGGCCATTACCAGGGATATTTTGGATGACATGCTAGAAACATGTGGTGACAAATTAATAGATATTAGGGATAAGGCGCTTCTTCTTTTTGCTTGGGGAACAGGGGGCCGTAGGCGTTCGGAAGTTTGTGCAGCCGACATGAAAAATTTAACCAAAACAAAAGACGGTGATTTCATTTACACCATTCCAGAAAACAAGGAAGGCCAAGAAGGAGGTGGACACCCAGTTCCTGCTAAAGGTCGTATAGCAAAAGCTCTTGAGGAGTGGTTGATTGCCTCCAAGGTTAAAAAGGGGGCCATTTTCCGTTCAATTAGCAAGGGCGGAGATGTTCGTAAGGCATTGTCTTCCGTTGATGTTTATCGCATTGTACGGCGTCGTTTAAAAAAGGCAGGGTATGATGAAACACAGTTTAGCGCGCATAGCCTGCGCTCTGGATTTATAACGGAGGCGGGGATGCGGGGGAAAGCTCTTGGTGATGTAATGGCACTAACAACTCACAAAAGCGTTGCAACAGCAATGCGATATTATCAAGTGGGATCAAACAAAAAAAACAGTGCGGCAGATTTAGCAGAATAAGTAGTAAGTGAAAAAATATATAAACCATTTATTAGAAAGGTCGTTATGGAAAGTGTGAAAATAAGTGAAGTGGCGATAAAAGTCAATCCAAACCAACTTCCACTTTACATTTCTTATGAAGGAAAAAATGGGAAAAAAGTGTACGTATTGAAAGCAAATAACGATGGAACGAAATTGTTGTTAAATAAATAACATTAGCCAGCCAGCCAAAGATTAAATTTTAATCGAGTAGCCAGCCAGCCAGCATTTGGTCTTGAATCAAGGCCAGATGCTGGTTTTTTTTATTTGTAGATTAATGATGCAAACAAAAAGTGGTTTCAAATCGGGAGCTTTTCAGCAAAACGAATTTTTGCAAACAGATGCCAGGCCGCTTGGTGACCTTTTTGCGTTGCTCCTTGAATGGACCTTGGAGAGCGACAGGCTGCATGCCGAACAGCCAAACAATGCGACTGAGGAGGCCAAACGTGAAAAATGAAAATGCTCAGGCTAACAGGGTTAAAATACAAGATTTTAAAGGCGAATGTTTACGACAAATGGAGGCAAATGGTTTGGGCTGCAGAGACCCAATAGTTGCAACAGGCAAATTTTATAGATACTCAGTAGATGCGAATAGAAGCAAGCTTGACGAATGGTACATAGCCTTTGAGGGTATTTCTGATCGAGGAAATCCATATCTTACGTGCATTTATGGCTCGTGGAGTACCGGTGAAACTTACGAATTCAAATCATGGAACCAAGAGTCATTACTTTCACAGGCAGATATTGAAGAATTCAAAAAACTGAGTGTAGAGAAATCTCAACAGGCTGAATTGCAGTTAAAAGAGCAGCACGATGAGGCTGCGACCAATGCTAAAATATTTTGGCAAAAAAGCTTGGAAACACCGCCCTCGGAAGATTATTTAAGTTATCCCAAAATGAAGGGTATTGATATTTTTGGTGTAAAGTTTGATAAGAATCCTAATGGTTACCCGTCAATGATAATACCATTCCAGAATATCGATGAACAAGTCAGAACCTTGCAGTTTATTTCGGTGGGCGCAGATGGAAAATCTTATAAAACATGGTTAGCTGGAGGCGAAAAAAAGGGCAACTTTCATACAATCGGAAAAATTAGTGACGGGTGCCCGATTTATGTTGTTGAGGGGTATGCTACAGGGGCAAGTGTTCATATGGCAACTAAAAAATGTGTGGTTGTTGCCGGAGACAAAGGCAATTTGCTTCCTGTCGTTGAAAATGTTCGGAAAAAATATCCAACTTTGCCTATTACTATTGCGGGTGATAGTGATAGCAATGGGGGAGGACAAGAAAAAGCAAATGAGGTAGCTAGAGCATTCGGGTGCAATGTTGTACTTCCATTGTTTCCACAAGAAAAAAGCGCTGGAGCCGATGGGGTTATTTACACGGATTTCAATGATCTTCATAAGGCATTTGGGCTAGATGAGGTCATCAAGCAGCTTGCGAGTGCCACGCCAAGAGAAATCATTCAAGATGAATTGAAGGATGTGGCAAAAAGCATACTTAAAGAAGAAAAAGCGCAAACCTTCTTCGATTTATCTTCTTTGCCAGAGATTCTGCGAAATTACGTACAATCTATTTGCAAAACCACTAATGCAGACCCAATCATAATTACAAGTTCCGTTTTGGTAACAGTTTCAGCCTTTATGAGAAAAAGTTTTTTTCTGCCAGAGAATGAGGCATACTTCCAAAATTTGTATCCAAACCTGTGGATTCTAAGTATTGCAGGAAGTGGTCAATTTAAGACTACGGCCTTAGAGAAAGGGGCCAAATTTATTTATGAGAATGCTTCACAAGTGGAAGAAATCATAAAAAAAATTAATGTAGAATTACAAGTAATTTCCGAGTCGGATGGTGAAAAAAGAAGAAGCCTTGAGCTTGAAAGGTTTGAGATATCGAAGCGAAATATCTTATTGCCAAACAAAACGACCACTGAGGCTCTTCTTGAGCATTTAAGCTTTGGACATGATGGAGCTATCCTACAAAGTGAATTTGCAGAATGGCTTCAGGGTTTTGAAAAAAATGGTAACAATGACCTTAAGAGTATATTTACCGTACTCTATGATGTTCCAAAATCTTATCGATATAAGACA
>CAZBUZ010000079.1:0-5294 GCA_964495205.1 uncultured Pseudomonadota bacterium
AGGGAAAAGTGCTACGGCAATTGCGGTAGCTGTGCCAAAAATCATGGCGCTTGCCATGCCCTGTATCATGCGTCCGGCGATAAGCATTTTTCCTGAATAAGCAAGCGTGCAGATGAGCGAAGATAGGGTAAATAATATTGTGCCAGCAAGGTATATTTTTCTTCTGCCCCATAGATCGGCTAAGCGGCCGAACGGAATGAGTAGTACAGCAGACGTGAGAAGGTATGCCGTTACAATCCAGCTGAGTGCGATAATGGTCATGTCAAATTCCTTGCCAATAGTTGGCAAGGACAAGTCAATTGCCCTTCCTATAAATGTTGGCAAAAAACAACAAAGACCAAAAATAAACAAAAGCACATTCGTATGGTTGGCCTCTTTATGAGTAACCATTAAGTCCCCCCTCGCGATTATAAAAAAATAAGTTTTGAATACATATCAATATGTCACGTGATTTGTTGCTCGTCAATTGGAACGGGCTTTTTGCGCTTTACTTCTTGCGAGCTGTTTATTACACTTTGACTACCTTTTTGATAATGGATACAATCTCTCATTTCATGCGAGGAATCTCATGGTATACAAAGTTGCTATTATTGGTTCAGGTCCAGCGGGATTGACGGCTGGTATTTATATGGCGCGTGCAAAATTTTCGACAATTGTTATTGAAGGATCATTGCCTGGAGGACAATTGACAACGACGACAAAGGTGGAAAATTGGCCTGGAAACAGAGAAATTATGGGACCAGATTTAATGGATAACATGCGTGATCACGCTCAATCAAGCGGATGCGAAATGATTTCGGCTTCGGTGACCGAAGTGAAATTTGACCAGAAACCTTTCAGATTGTCATGTGATAATGGACAAACAATCGAAGCTGAAACGGTTATTCTTGCGAGTGGTTCTTCGCATAAAAAATTAGGCTGCAAAGGAGAGAAAGAGTATTGGGGAAGTGGGGTTTCGGTATGCGCTACCTGCGATGCTCCTTTTTTTGAGGGTAAGGAAATTGTGATTGTTGGTGGTGGTAATTCCGCCATGATTGAAGCAGATCATCTTGCTCACTTTGCAAAAAAAATAACAATTTTACAGATTCTTGATGAATTGACGGCTAATGATCCGGTCAAATTTAGTGTTTTGGATAACCCTAAAATTACCATCAAATACCACACCAAACTTAAAGAGATTCAGGGCGATGGCTTAGGGGTTACACAGGTTCTTGTTGAGGATACCAAGACACATGAATCGTCTACGATTAATACTGATGGCGTTTTTATAGCCATTGGCCTCAAGCCAAACACGCAGTTGGTTAAAGGGCTTGTTGACATGGATGAACACGGTTATGTGAAAATCAGCAATGGAACAGCGACGAGTGTTCAAGGTGTTTTTGCCGCGGGTGAGGTTGCAGATTCAAAATATCGCCAGGCGGTGACTTCTGCGGGGCTTGGTTGTATGGCTGCACTTGATTGCCAGGCTTATTTGAATAAGCGTTCTTAAATTTTTTCGAGGACCGTACTGATTTTTTTTACAACTTCATGAATCGGTTCATCAAGTAAGATACCGGCGGCATGTTTATGGCCGCCGCCGCCAAATTGCGTCGCAAGTTGATTAACGTCATATGCCTTCGAGCGCAGCGAGACCTTCGTTTGGTGTGATTCCGTCTCATAAAAAAGTATTGTTACATCGATTGTGGAAAGTTGTGAAAGAAAGTTGTGAAAGCCAACAAGTGAGTTTAATTTTAGCCCAAAGGGTTTGAGATCTTGTTGGGTGACAACTGCATAAGCCACATTTTCCGATGGAGATATTTTTATTGAGCTCAGCAATTTTCCCCAGAGAGTGATGATGTGTGGGTTTTTATTGGCGAGAATTTCTGTTTTGAGTTGAAAGAGATTGGCGCCTTGGTCCATGAGATAAGCGGCTATGTTCAGCGTTTGGGCGCTTGTTGCTTGTGTTTGAAAAACCAAACTGTCGCAGAGGATTCCAGATAACAAACATTCAGCCACATAAACATCGATCAATTGATGATCAAGCGCGTATAAAATCAGGAATAATACTTCACATGCGCTTGAAAGATTTGGATTAATAAAATTATATGCCCCTGTAATTGTATTGCTGATATGATGATCGATATTTATCAAGGGGATGTTTTTAAAGATCTCTGGGTAATAGGCTCTTTCGTAATTGGCGGTATCGCTTATAATAATGAGATCTGGAATTTGATGATGCTTGTTAATCAAAAGATTTTGAGGTTGCCGTTTGATATCAAATTCTGGTGGGCAGGGATAAATGGTTTCCACCTTCTTATCGAATTTTTTGAGAATATGCTCGAGTGCGGCACAGGCCGAAATACCATCACCATCCGGTTTAAAATGAGTTAATAAGGTAATCTTTTTAGACGCTTTGATAAGTTGCCAAGCTTCGGTGATTTTTTTTATGTCCGTCATATTATTTTTTAAATGGTGATCCATAATATTTTTCCAATTCTTTAAGAGGATAAGCGCCTTCTCTGACTACACGAATAGGAACGGCGTGGTTGTTCATAGCCTCTGAAAAATCAAGAATTGTAGACGGTTGATTATTGCCCGGGTTCGTTGCATTATCAATGACGATGTGATTTACTTTTTTAATAAGTTCTGGTGATATTTCTTGATACTTCGTGGGAACTGACTCAGCACTTTTGTTGGCGCTTGTTGAAAATAATGCGTCAAATTCTTCGAGAAGCTTTTGAAGCTCTTTGTGTTGTGGACAACGAAGCGCTATGGTTCCTGACGGAGATTTCAGATAGAATGGTAGCATTGCTTGAGCCTGAAAAATGATGGTGACGGGTCCTGGCCAGCAATTATTTATGACGTTGCGCATTGTTTCTGTGAGTTTTTCTAGGTGTATGAAAAATTCTAGCTTTTGTGGGGAGGAGATGAGGAGCAGGTAGGGTTTATTGTCTCTTCCTCCTTTTGTCTCATTAAGATGAGAAAATCCTTCTTCGGTTATTGGTGCAACTAAACCTAGGATTGTATCTGTGCTTATGATGGAGACCATATTGTTGAGAAGCGATTCTTTGAGTAGCTTTTGGGTATCTTGGTTAGACCAGTACATTATTTTAGACATCATTTTTTGCTCACTGCGATATTGTCAAAGACGTCTTCAGGACGGGCGTTTGACAATTTATCAAATATTTTTTAATCTGAGTACAATAATTCAAATTTGACATATGCAAGCTTTTCAATTCAGTGTGTAAACTTCTAATTGAATTAAGAAACTTTAAGATACCACATCTCTGGGTGACGAAGCAAGCAGAATGTCGACAAGCAGACGCACAAGCTAAAAAAAGGATCGCAAATGCATCATGTAGCACATCGGTGATAGTGATGTAATGTGTTAGTAGAGGGTGTAGCTTCAAAAAATGCACAGGAAACGCTTGTTCTTAATGGTTCGTGATCCCAAGGATTATGGGTGTATGATTGAGCAATTATTTAAGAATTTAAAAACATGAAATAATTAAAGAAGGGCCGTACTATGTTGACCAATAACAATATGGAACAATTACGAAAAAGAAGCGGTACCCCGTTGGATAAAGTTCGCAGTTACAATGAGGTCATTGAGTTTCTTGATGCTGCTCATCCAGCTGAGTATAACGAAAACGTTTTGCGTCGCATGAAGATGCTTGACCAACATTTGGGTAATGTTTCTGCCAAAATTGATACAATTTTGGTTGCTGGAACAAATGGAAAAAGTTCCACGATTCACTTTGCTGCTAAATTGCTCAAAGAAGAAGGATTTAAAGTTGGCGCGGCTTATTCTACGCACTTATTGACCTATAACGAGCGGTTGCTGATTGATTTTCAGCTCGTTTCAAGCAAGGCGTTAACGGACATTGTTAATGAAGTGATCAATGTTTCTGAGGCTCATGATATAAAAGCAACGGCTCATGAAATTATGACGATGGCCGCTTTGATGCATTTTGCTACGGAAAAGGTTGATGTTGCCTTATTAGAAGTTGGTTATGGCGGAAAATTTGATCCAGCAAATATTTGCAATCCAAAAGTTGCGGCGGTTTCTCGTGTAGCCGAAGATCAAAAAGGTCTTCTTGGTCAAGATCTTGATAAGGTTGCTTTTGAGATGCTTGAAATCGCGAAAGCAGGTTCTTGGTTTATTTCTGCTGAACAAAGTAAAATTCGTTTACAAAAAATGCGAACTTTTGCCGAAGAGCGTGGCGTTAAATGGGCTATGCCTATTCGCAAACTTGCAACACTTCCCTACATTTATGAACAACTGTATGGCCGCACCGCTTCCTTAGGTGAGCGCATTGCACAGATTTATGTTGAAGATATCAAAGGCAAGTTTTCGCCATTTTTGCGTGGCAATTTGTTAGCTACTCAAAAAGGGCAACGTGGTCGTCCAACCTTAGAAGCGAAGCGATTTGCAGAGCTTAATCCTATAAAAACACTCAAGATGTTCTGGGCTGAGCAGTTTGATCTGCTTAAAGGTCGATTCGAACTTCTTGATAAAGAAAAGCCTTCTATTTTACTCGATAATGCAGGAAACCTTGATGCTCTTGCTAATCTCTTTCTTGGTATTCGTTTGTTACATTATCAAAAGCCTCTTGATGGATTTGCCTTGGTTATTGGTTTCAGCAAAGTTGTTAACGCATTAGAAGCAATTAAGCTTGTGCGTTATTTGTTAAAGAAAGTTACGGGTCAAATATTCTTTGTACCGCTTCCTGGCATACCATCTCACGATCCACAAGATTTGGCAATAATGGCAAAAGAGTTAAACGTCAAAGCTCGAGCATGTACCTCTTTCGTTGATGCTTTTACGCAAGCAAAGGCGGCCGTTGATGAACGCAATGGTCTTGTTGCTATAGCGGGATCAAATGATTTAGTTGCTGAATATTGGAAGCAACGAGGTATTAAAAAGTTCTAATTTTTAATGCAGATATTTTATTCGAATTTAGAAGAGCATGCGCATGCGCATGCTCTTCTTTTTTACTTGATATTTTTATGATGGGATGGTGAGGGCATCATTCTTTATAATCTTATTGTCTACGAAATCAATAAATTTGTCTCCATAGACATATTTTAATTTTTGCCACATGGTTTTGAAGGTTGCTGAATTTGTCCATATTTTAAATAAACGAAGCCATCCTTGAAGACTTTTATCTTTAAAGTTTTTTTCGTTATCGAGATCTTCAACCGTAAAGACATCTTCCATGATCTGGATCATGTAAACGGTTAAATGGAAAGCACATTGTTTTTTGCTATCGTCTTTTGGATAGCCGAGCGGTTGATACATTTCGTAATAATAA
>CAZBUZ010000080.1:0-5269 GCA_964495205.1 uncultured Pseudomonadota bacterium
TTGTTAACCAAACAGCTCAGGTTGTGCTCGATAACCAAATTATTGGCTATGCAGGCACCATGGAACAATCTTTTTTATCAAAAATAGATGCACTTCCAGAAAGTAACGCATTTGTTTTTGAATTGAATGGTGAACTCTTGCGATCGCTTGCCAACACACAAAAATATTATGAGCCAATCTCACGATACCAAGACAGTTCATTTGACATCAGCGTACTCGCTCCCCTAACGCTCACCGTTGCACAACTACATGAGCAACTTGTGAACGTCAGTACGCTCATTAAAAAAGTAGATCTCCTTGATTTTTTTGAGAAAAAAGAATGGACCGATCAGCGCTCATTAACGTTTAGATTGTGGTTGTCGCACCCTGAAAAAACGCTGGAAAAACAAGATATTGATATTGTTTGGCAGGGTGTTGTTAGAGCTGCCGCTGAAGCTGGCGCTCAATTACGTACGGCGGAGTAATCGTGAAGATTTTTCGATATGCTTTTTTATTTATCACATGCCTTGGGATTGATCGCTGGACAAAATGGCTTGCTTTAAGCAATGCCGTTGACGCTCAAATTTTTCCTATCCTTAATTTCTCATTAATGTGGAACCGTGGCGTAAGTTGGGGGTTATTCCATGGCGCCTCGGCTTGCGGTTTTTATATTTTAACCTCATTTATCATCCTTGTTACGATTGCCCTCGCTTATTACGCCTTCTATCATCAACTTTATAAAAACAAGCAAAGCATTTGGCTCGAAACACTCGTTCTAGCTGGCGCTGTTTCCAACCTTATTGACCGATTTATATTTGGCGGCGTCATTGATTTTATTCAATTTCATCTTGGGTCTTGGTATTGGCCAACTTTTAACATAGCTGATATTTTAGTTGTCGGTGGTGTTATTGGCTTATTTATCAAAAACATAAAGAGGGAATATGAGCATTAAAATAAAAGAGTGGTGTCTCGCCA
The DNA here is from genome assembly GCA_964495205.1 of uncultured Pseudomonadota bacterium. Taxonomy (GTDB): domain Bacteria; phylum Babelota; class Babeliae; order Babelales; family RVW-14; genus GWF2-38-10. Next base: position 955 of record CAZBUZ010000080.1, read on the forward strand.
TAGCAAGCCTTGGTTCAATCGGCCATCTTCCATTTGGCGCACCAATTGCAGCATTGTTAAGCTTCCCCCTTCTTATTTTTTTGGGGTGGATTGCCTTGCTCAACACAACCTTTTTTTACGTTATGACAATAGCACTGATCTCGATCATGGTGCTTTCAGTGCATATATCACTAAAAATGGAAACCGATAAACATCCAGGAATCATCGTTATCAACAACATGTTAGGCATGCTCATAGCATTTATGGGTGTTCCAGTTTCGCTTAAATTTGCCATCATAGGATTTATGCTATTTTATGCGGCAAAATTTGCAGCGCCTTCGCTTATTCGCAAATTCGCCGGACACTCACTAGAACAATGGCCATTTGCCCTTCTCTTCCTTGGATTCGATATTACAGCCGGCTTGCTAGTAAATGTTTTTCTGCGTTTTGTTTGGTGGATGGCAAATTGAATCATGCTTACAACGCTTCTTCAGTGTTTTTATCCTGCACGTTGCCGATCATGCAACGAACTTATCCCCCCAGAAGATTTTTTGTGTTGCACCTGCTTGGCTACGGTAAAACCAGTCGTTTCACTCTTTGTGCCGCTCAGCAAAAAATATGTCGTCAAGGTCTACGCCGCTGGCGCTTACCAAAATCCTTTGCGCCCACTCGTGCTCAAAAAAATACAGGCTGATCTTCTGGCAAGTAAACAACTTGGCTGCTTCATGGTTAATATGATCCCTTTTGATGTAATCCCTTGCGACATCCTTGTCCCCATCCCGCTGCATTGGACGCGGTATGCCATCCGCGGTTACAATCAGGCTCATGAAATAGCCAAGGTTATCGGCAAATCTATCAATGCGCCAGTCCATGGAGCACTCGCTCGCCACAAACGCACGGTCTTTCAAGCACGGCTCACCGGCACAGAACGGCAAGGAAACGTTGATGATGCATTTTCGCTCGCTTGGCGTTATCGTTTAGGCAATAAAAATCAGATTCACAATAAACATGTTGTCATCGTCGATGACTTGTATACCACAGGAGCAACCATCAAAAGCGCCGCGCGGGCACTTGTTCCTTATCAACCAGCATCAATCACGGCTGTTGTCGCTTGCCGAGCGTTGTAAACTCGTTTACAACACCGCCAGCCATCTCAATACGATTGTTTTTAAGATCGATAAAGCTTTGCTGACAACTGATACTAAAGTCAGGATGAGAATATAACGCATTTTTATCTGTCTTAAGCGTCTGCTGCAAAAAATTATAATAGATATCTGCACCCTGAACAACAAGATCTTTCATGTACCCAAGCACATTGCCGGCAAAAAAAATAGTTTTTTTGGTACGATCAACAAAGGCTTTGTCTGTTTTAAGCAAAGCACTTTGCACTTTATGATCAAGCAAAGTACAAGTAACCTGATCACATTCCACCGTATCTGATGTATGCAAAAGCTTACATTCCTTCGCATTAACAACAAGCTCAAGCGCCTTGCTTTTTTCAAATTCTTTGAGGGTTAAATCCTTAATGGTAATACTTGCAAAAGCATCCTGAGAAGAAGTACGAGCAAGCGGCATTACATCAGATATCGTTTGCATCTGCACTGCTGGCCTCATCTGTGATGATGTGCTTGAAGGAAAAAAAACAAAAATACTTATAACGCTTAAAGCAAGAACACCGCCGCTCAAAGCAAAAACATAAAAAATCGAGCGTCTCACTTTGATAAAGCCCCCCTACAAATATCCCACATTACTTTTCTTCAAGTGCCGCTTCAATAAGATCTTGGGCAAAATGTTTCTTGTGTAAAAAAAGCATAAGATCAAGCAATAATCGAAATGCCCCCGCACCTCCGCATACCGGAATAATAATATCTGCACTCTTTTGCAAATAAAAAGGCGTATTGTCAGGGCAAGCATACAAGCTGACAACATCGTTAACCTTAACTTGTGCGTCTAAAAAATCATCACCAAAAATCAGTGTTTGGCGTGCTGTTATTCCAAATTTTTGCTGCAGTGCTGACGCCACCGTCATCTTTTCAGCCCCTTTACCAACAATACAAAGCTCATCAGGAATACCGAGCATCTTGCCACGCTGCTGTGTTGATCCATTCGACTTACCACTTACCAAGGCGATAGCAATACCTGCCTTAATGGCCGGCTGTGTTATATAACCATCTTGAGTTGAAAAATATCGCCCACCTTCTCCATCCGCTGAGGTATAAACCGTAGCATCAGTCAAAGTACCATCAACATCACAAATAATGAGTTTGATTTCCATCAATGCGTCAACAAGATCGGTGTTGTTACAACAATTTTTAAACCATGTAAGATTGTTTTTTGCCGAAGAAGTCATGATAAAATCCTATGGTTGCGAAATTATTATTCATAAGCCATAGGCCCAGTATACCCAGCAAGATGGGGTTGTCAAAAAAGAAGGACTTAAAAAAACGGGGGGGGGTAAGGAAAAGGAAGAAAAAGAAACCCAGAGGGTTACGGAAGAACAAGCTTCTTCAGCGCGTCTTCCGCTTGAGAATAGTCATCAATGGCTTGATTAACAAGACCAAGATGCTGTTGATTAAGACTGTTTTTTATAGCAACACATTTCATACCAGCGGCTTGAGCAGCCTGAAAGCCATATAACGAGTCTTCAAACACGATACATTCTTCAGGTTGTGCGCCAAGCTGTTTTGCCGCATGCAAAAACAGCGCTGGATCTGGTTTCGCTTTATTATTCACATCGGCAACACAATACATGTTATTACCAAAAAAACGCTCGAAATTAAGCATTTGCGCATGTTGCTTTAACCCAGCGGCATGAGCATTGGTTGCGATACTTGTCGGAATTGCATTGACCTGAAGTTGCTGATGAAACAACTCAAAGCCCTTGATAAACTCGATATTGTGATCGAACATCGCCTCAGCAAGCTCAATCTTACGTTTCTTAAGCTCATCTGCCGACGTCAAGAGCTTAAACGTATCCTTCATCGCTTGAGATGATCCCTCGAGCCCCATCCCGGACAATGAACGCAAAAAACGCTCATGTTGCTCATCGAGCTCAGTAATATTACATTGCTCCATAAGCACCCGAATCGTAATCTGACGCCAAATATGCTCGGTTTGGATAATAGTGCCATCCATATCAAATATGACGGCTTTGATTTTTTCTTTTACGTGTAGCATAATAACCCCTTTTTGTTGTGGTTGTTAAACTTATTGTTACAAGGTATTCTACGCCTGTTGTTTATGCAAAAGCCTGGCTGGTTTTTGTATAAAAAAGAAACGGCGGTTATTAAGATTTCCCTTTTTAATTGTATGAATTTTAACAAACAAAAGTACAGTACCTCGTTCATATTAACCCATCTTTCTACTCTACCAGACCAATTAAATATGTCAAATAGTAAAAAGCCAAGCAATCTTGCCCTCGTTATTTTTCAATGCATTAGCGCGACATGCATTTCTATTTGAAAAATACAAGCACACATACAAGCCGATTTCATCGAATTTTTGATTGAAAGTTGTGTATTTTTAGTTAGTATTAGTGCAACGAATGTTTTTATGTTCTGGGGAGAAGGATCTTATGCAGCATTTAGCCATAATACCTGATGGCAATCGCCGTTGGGCGGCCGCCAATAAACTTGAAGCTTATTTGGGGCACCGAAAAGGCATGGAGTCATTCCAAACAGCGATACGCGTCTGCCTTGATCGCGGCATAGGGTTCCTAACATTTTATACCTTTTCACTCGAAAACTTTAAACGAAGCGAAATGGAAAAAAACTATCTTTTTTCTAGTCTTCCCAATGAATTCCTTAAAAATCTGCCGAATCTCATAGAAAAAGGGGTAAAAGTTCAATTTTTAGGAGAAGAACAATATTACCCAAGTTCACTGCAACAAACCATCAAAGAGATACATGAAAAAACACAGCATCTAAGCAATCTCACCCTCAGCCTTTTATTTTGCTACGGCGGCCGACAGGAACTTGTCAATGCAACACGATCAATTGCACAACAGGTTGCATCTGGAGAGCTCAAGGTTGGAGAGATAAACGAACACACAATCGGCAACGCCCTCTGGACTTCCGACATGCCAGATCCTGATTTGATTATTAGAACAAGTGGCATTGTTCGTTTAAGCAATTTTCTCTTATTCCAAGCAGCCTACAGCGAGCTAAAATTTTTAAACTGCTTCTGGCCCGAGGTTAATGAAGAAATTTTGCGGCAATGCATTGATGAATTTGAAAATGTTAAAAGAAATTTCGGAAAATAATCATGAGCAATAACATCGCCATTCTTGGCGCCGGAGCGTGGGGAACAGCCATAGCCACGTTACTCGCGAATAATG
>CAZBUZ010000081.1:0-1344 GCA_964495205.1 uncultured Pseudomonadota bacterium
TCCCTGGAGTATACCAGGGTTGGTGTCGCACTTCATTCTAGAATTTTCCGTCTGAAATGAGAAAGAATGCCAAGCCGCCAATTGCGTTGATGCCACTCCTGCCAAAAAAATTAAGCCTTGAGTTTGTTTGTTTCTGCAATAACGTAATAAAATGTGAGGTTCGCCAGTAACCGGATGATAAGCATAACCAAGGCAAATAGAAACATTATAAAAAGGAAGAGGTGGTGGTGCTGGAGGAACAGAAACCAAAGCAGCCGCCGGCATATCGCCGCTGAAAATCTCCATGCTAGACAACGTCGACAAACCGCAGAAAGCAAATATAACAACAAAAAGCAACATCTTCAAAAAATTAGGTGCCATAATAAAGTCATCTTTCTTGAATTTAAGATACTGAGCCAAAAAATTAAATAGAGACCCGGTATCTTATCTCAAAAAAGCAAGACTGTGTAGTGCAGAATTACCTAAAATCAACAAAACAAATCCCTGTGGTAAGCATTTTATCATTCCACCGGGATTTGCTTTTAAATTAGAATCAGTTTTTAATGCTACGCCATATTACGCTGTTCGCGTTTACCCAACCGCTGTTCCGCTTCCAATTTCTTACGCAGGAAGGTCGGTGCATCATAATCGTTCAAATCAATCTCTTTTTCATCAATTATTGTCGGCTCTGCCGCCATAGCTTCGACGGGCTCAGCTTCTGTAACAACCTCTTCTTTGATGCTCACCGCTTTTTCTCCACCTTGCAGCGCTTGCTCTTCTCGCTCAAGTTCGGCAAGAGCTTGTTCAAAGGCTAAATCTTCTACGGTTTTTGCCACTACTTTTGGTTCTGCTTCTGCCGCTATTGCTGGCTTAACAACAGGAACCTCAACAGCCGGTTGAGCAATCGTCTTCGTACTCTGAGTAGCGGCTGCAGAGCGGCTGACCACCTTCTCTTGTACAGCAACCTGATCTTCAAACCCAGTGGCAATAACCGTCACAATAATCTCATCACCCAACGATGAATCGATAACGGAACCAAGAATAATATTGGCATCATCACTGACCATGTCGTGTACTAAGGTTGCAGCCTCATTGATTTCATAGAGGCCAAGATCGACATTACCCGTAATATTCAACAATACACCCTTAGCACCGGCAATACTCACATTTTCAAGAAGTGGCGAAGTTATAGCATTCATGGTTGCCTGGCGAGCACGATCAGCTCCAGAGGCTCGTCCAGTACCCATTATCGCCATACCCATAGCCTTCATAATCGTTTTTACATCAGCAAAATCAACATTGATATGACCAGGCCTAGTGATAATATCAGAAATACCACGTATGGCCTGCTGCAAAACGCTGTCC
>CAZBUZ010000081.1:1354-5147 GCA_964495205.1 uncultured Pseudomonadota bacterium
ATGCGAAAGCGTCAAGCATAGAAATTTTTGCATCAGAAACCTCCAAAAGCCGTTGATTGGGAACGATGATCAACGTATCAACGGATTCTTTTAAGTTTCGCACCGCATCTTCGGCGTATTTCATTCGCCGCTTACCTTCAAACAAAAACGGTTTAGTCACCACAGCCACCGTCAAAATCCCTAATTCCTTAGCCGCATTGGCTATGACTGGAAGCGCTCCCGTTCCAGTTCCTCCACCCAACCCTGCCGTTAGAAACAAAATATCGCTATTCATGATGCTTTCAACTACCGTGTCTAAATCCTCCTCGGCTGCACGGCGGCCTAAGTCGGGGTTGGATCCCGCACCGAGACCTTTGGTAATTTTGGCGCCCAATTGAATTTTACACAGAGCCGGAGAGAGTTGAAGTGCTTGTGCATCGGTATTGGCAACCATGTACTCAACACTTGGATTCTCAGGACCTGTAACCATACTGTTTACTGCATTACCCCCAGCCCCGCCAACACCAATGACTTTTAAAGTCGCTCCGCACTTCGCGGCTTTTTCTTCATCTACACACAACTCTATCATCCAAACTCCTTCTTGTTTTTAGCTTCTTTTTTGTTGTCTAAAATGGATCCCGGCACAGTGCCCGGGACGCCAAAGGGGCTACAACTCCTTTTTACATGCTAAAAAAAATCATACAACCACGATTTCATCTTACCAAAAATACGCGTCATCGCTGAATCATCGGTTGAACTAATACCGCGCATATCGCGATCTCCTGTTGCATACACCAACAAACCAAAGCCAGTTGAATAAATAGGACTTTTAAGCGCATCAGGAATCGTATAACGATCTGTATCACTATACGCCTGCGGCAAACCAACACGTGCCGGCAAGCCGAGGCGATCAGCAGCAAGCTCTTTAAGCCCATCAAGGAGACATCCACCACCAGTTAAAACAAGTCCAGCCGGCATCATATTGCGTAATCGATTTGCCAGCACTTCATCAATCAACAGATCCAAAACTTCATCGGCACGGAAGCGTAAAATCTCACTTGCCGCGGATAACTCAACGGTCTTTACACCGCCATCATAGCCAAGATCAACATCAAGGTAACTTCCCGCCTGCTCAATGATTTTGCTCTGAGCAACCGTCGCATGAAGCTTTTTTATCTCTTCTGCTTTGGCGATAGGAATGCCTAGCCCTACGGCTAAGTCATTGGTAAAGTGGTTGCCGGCAATAGGAATGACTTTTGAATAACGAATGCGTCCATCTTTGTAAATTGCAAAATCAGATGTTCCACCACCGATATCCAAGATACCAATACCTAACTCACGCTCAAAGGGCGTCAAAACCGCATCAGCTGAGGCTATTTGCTCAAGAACAATATCAGACACGCGCACGCCTGCAAGTTCACAGGACTTGATAATGTTTTGCGCGGAAGAAACTGAGCCCGTCACCATGTGAACCTGCGCCTCAAGCCGCACACCAAACATACCCAATGAATCAAGGACAAATTCTTGCCCATCAACACGAAAGTATTGTGGCAACACATGCAAAATTTCTTGATCTTTTGGAATTGGAACCGCCTTAGCAGCCTCAATCACACGATCAATATCGCGTTGTGTCACCGTTCGTCCTTTGATGGCAACAACACCCGTTGAGTTAAATGACTGGATGTGACCACCAGAAATACCAACGCACGCCTGCTCGATCTTCACACCGGCCATCGCTTCAGCTTCTTTGACCGCAGTTTTTATCGAATCAACGGTGGCGCCAATATTAACGATCACACCTTTTTTTAGCCCATGAGATGGATGCTTACCTATCCCAAGCACCTCAATCTTACCTTTTGGATCAATTGATGCGATTATAACACAAATTTTGGTGGTCCCAATATCGATGGCCGCCAAATAATCTTGAAAAACTTTACGCTTACTCATAACCCCGCCCCCCGTTTATTAAATGCATCTTTGCACTTAACCACCACGCGCTGATCAAACCGTAAATCAAAAGTCACGTGGGGATCTTGTGCCATCAAAGTTTTTTTCGATAAAAATCCCTTTTGAACCATATCACTAAACACATTGCCAACCGCCTTGAGCTTGGCTTCGTCAAAAAAAGAGTGTTCATCAACAATGATGCGGCAGGAACAACGCGCTTCTTTGGGAAGCAACTCAATATGCATTGGATTATGATAGGTTATAACAAAGGTTTGCCACATTTGTTGTGGAATGTGATGCAAGAAATTAAACAACGGCTCAGCAAGCTTATCATCACCGCAAAGCCGAGGGTTAAGAGTAATATTAGGAAGAGTGTTATTATTGGTGTAATCAACAAAAAAAGCATGAGGAAGTAGTCGTCGCTTATCGCCAAGAACGTAGCTTTTATTAACCGTGCAATAAGGCTTTACACCTACCACATGAACATCAACTGATTTTGGGACGCGAACATGACAATCAAAGTCTTTGATTGCAGAACAACTCTTCTTGACCTGCCGATACAATTCTTTTGTGTCAAATGAGAACAACGTATTTTTCTTAGCATAATCGGAAATACAAGCAACAATAGTACGAGAAAGAGACGGCGCATAAAAATGTTCCATTTTGACCGAAACATAGTCAAGGCTAAAATATTCGGTTGCAACATGCCGCCCCCCACTCATCACTTTTTGGTAGAAAAAAGTAACAGCGGGAATAAGCAGCCCAAGCACAACAACAATGCCTAGGGTTAACTTGATCAGTTTTATGAGAACTCGAGAAACCTTCATCACTCAATCCCCACAACCATTACGTCTTTTGCCTCACGTTTCCGTCATCTTCATACATAGCAAAACTTTTAAACAAAAAGCAAAAGATTAAAGACAAAGCGTTAAAAGCGAGTCTGAATGGGCATTTTGATAAAGAATAAAAAACTACTATATTGCAATAAAAAGAGAAGAGGGCCTAAAAGCCCTCTTCTCTTTTTATAAACATACTTCAAACTTTTTTAGCTTGGCGTCGCCGTAATATTCCCTTGATCATCCTTTGAAAGTGTTATTGTAGTGCTATCTTTGTTGGCGCCTGTAATTGCTACAGTTTTTTTATTACCATCCACTGTAATCGTCATTGAGGTAGGGAAAGCTATCTTGGTTGGAGGACCAGATTTCTTATAGTATCTAAATATAACGACAGCTTCACCACCAAGTTGCTCATTTTTATTCAATTTTTTTGCGATCGCTGAAGCATAAACATAAGAAACCTCATTTATGATCACATCCGCATCATCCAAACTGGCATCTTTTTCTATGGTCAATATTGTACTACCGCTACTTAACCACGGTTGAAGCCCATACCCAAACATATTCGCCGAAAACAACAGAGACATAACGCCCATTACCATTAATTTTGCTGATACTTTCATCATAAAAACTCCTTTTTGAGGAAAACATCCCTTTTTTGTTTCTTCCTAATTCTTAGGATAACAAAGCCACGAAATAAATTTCAAATACAAAAAAATAAACACAGCGCATAAAAACCGCTGTTTTAACAAAAAGGTCAAGATAACTATGAAGTTTTAATTTTTCTGAAATTTAAAGAAATTTTTTTAATTTCCTGATTCACTTAGGGGTTAAACAAAACCCAAACAGCTCTCGCGAAAAATTAGTCCATAAAAACCAGAAAGCCTACCAACGACACAGAGCACCCAGACGGTTGTTCAAAATAACCAATTATTTACCAATTGACAATATTCCCGCGCCAGGTATCCTTGGGTTAGGAACAGATAAAACAAGCAGTTTTACCCTATTTTAGAGGCTTTTAACGAAAAATA
>CAZBUZ010000082.1:0-5104 GCA_964495205.1 uncultured Pseudomonadota bacterium
TCGCGGGTTCGAATCCCGTTTCCCGCTCCAATTCTAAAAAAATGATAGACAAATAAGCTTTAATTGCAGCAACTCCAAAATTCTGTTAAATTTTTTTTGTAAAGTAAGCTTGCCTAAATCTGTCCCTACATGACCGATGTTTTATGTAGTTGTGGGCATTCAATGTTGTTATTAGCTTACGCTTATGTGTTTACACGAAAGGTTTTTTCTCATGAAATCGATGCTACACGAGGCTTCTTCTGTTGCTAAGGCTATTGAAAAGGCATGGGCTGAGGCTGGCAAACCGACCGAATTCACCATTAAAGTTCTTGAAGCAGGTGAAAAAAACTTTTTGGGTTTGTCCAAACGTCCAGCTATCGTGTCTATTACGTATGAGCCGCGTAAGCAAACGGTACGTCAGCAAGATGCTGGCAAGACCCAGGACCGTAAAGCCTCTACCCCGGTTGCTAAAAATACTTCAGCGCCGAAACCCAGCACTGGAGCTAAAGATCAAATAAGACCACTTCCTAAACGTGAACCAATAAAACCAATGCCGCAGAAACCGTTGCAGCAGAAGTCGGTTCAACAAAAACCACAACAACCAAGGGAACTGGTGAAAGACGTTAAGGATAAAAATTTTGCTGATCAAGGTGAATTGATATGGCAAGATGAGTGGGTAGCTTTTGTATCCAAAGAGTTCAAAGAATTATTGGCTATTTGGGGGGCTGCTCAAGGAATGAGTACTAAGGTTGATAAAAAGACACTGACAATAAACCTTGATGATCGCTTGCATACTGATTCAAACGAAGAGCGTAATGCCTGTGTCAGTTTTTCATATCTTTTAGTACAATTTCTGAAGCGTCATTACCGCAAAAAGTTTCGTGGGTTTCAGTTAATTATTCTTCCTAAAAAAAATACCCCATGATTCTATGGTAATGACATTGCAGCACGGGTTGACCGATGATCAAGAACCTATCATAGCTTTATGTACGCCTCGCGGGAGCGGGGCGATTGCATTACTTCGTCTCTCGGGGGTTGGGGTTGTTGAGATTGCTGATGCTCTTGGCGATTTGGCTTCGGAAAAGAAATTGTTAGATTGTCCGTCTCACACCATTCACTTTGGCCGCGTGCTTGATCCTGAAAATAAGCTCATTGTCGATGAGGTTCTCTTTCTTCTTATGCGTGCTCCAAAGACCTTTACGGGGCAAGATACCGTCGAGATTAGTTGTCATAATAATCAATTTATTATCGAAAAAATTATTGAGCTTGCCTGCCGTTATGGGGCTCGTTTGGCTCGCGCAGGGGAATTCAGTAAGCGTTCTTTTTTAAGTGGCAAGCTTGACCTTGTTCAGGTTGAGGCTATCAACGATGTTATTCATGCACAAACCGAAGAAGCATTGCGCCGATCGATGGAACAATTACAAGGGTCGCTTTCATGTTATCTGAAAGATATCGAAATACGCCTTGTAAAACTCCTTACGTTGGCAGAGGCGAGTTTTGAGTTTTTAGAGGAAGAGCAACGTGATATAAATATTGAAGCAACCTTTAAACAAGAATGTGTCAATCTTTTGGCACATATGCGTGATCTTTTAGTTCAGTTTTCCCAACAGCAGCAGGTTCGCCAGGGCGTTCGTGTTGCCTTGGTTGGCCGTGTGAATGCCGGCAAATCAACTTTGTTTAATGCGTTAGTTAAAAGGGAGCGGGCGATCGTTGCCGATGTTGCCGGAACAACACGTGATAGCATAGAACTAAGTTTGTATAAAGGCGGTATTTTTTGGACCTTTGTTGACACGGCTGGTTTGCGTCATACCCATGATGCCATTGAGCAGCAAGGTATTGAGCGGACCTTCGTAGAAGCCAAGGCGGCTGATGTGGTGTTATTGGTATTTGATGCGACAACACCTGTAAATGAGCAGAATGCGGTGGTTTATCGTGATTTGGTACATTCTTACGCTCCGAAAATTATTGGGGTTTTGAATAAAGTTGACATGGGGGCTGCAACGCCGCCCGACCTTGGATGCGCGGTACCATTGGTCCGTGTATCGGCTAAACAACAACAGGGCATCGCAGATCTTGAACGTGTGGTTGATGAAAAAATTCAAACATTATTTGCGCAGCTTACGTCGCCTTATCTTCTTACGCAGCGACAAGCACGGTTGATTTCCGAAATAGAGGGGAAGTTGGATTTTATTGTAAAAGACATTTCAGATGTATTACATTATGAATTAATAGCTTACCATCTCAAGGAATCACTTGAAAAAATCGCTGAATTAACGGGGAGAAATGTGACGGAGCGCGTGCTGGACACGGTGTTTCATGATTTTTGTGTTGGTAAGTAAACAACAAAAAAATTGGCGTTAGGGGATTTGGGGAGGGTATGATGAAGTTGGTCACAAACCAGAGGACTGGTCTTAAACGTAACCGGGGCCTCATTCTTATTGCTTCGTTGCTCTTATTTGTTTTTTGTTCTAATGTTCTTGAGGCTCGTCAGCGGCGACCGCGACGTCGACGCAGAGCTGCTGTTACCAAATGGATTTCAAATACCCCCGTTAATTTCTCAAAGACAGAGGCTCGATTTTTTGACGAAAATGAACTTGCTGAAGATGCCCAAACTTGTTTATGGGAGTGCAGTAACACGGTTCCTTTTAGTGAGCTGATCTTATCCTGGAATGTATTGCGGCCAGCTTTTGGGTCGCTGACATTTTGGGTCAATGTTAAATATGGCAATAATGCCTGGTCTGGCTGGCAGCGTATGGCTGAGTGGGGGGCTCGTATTCAGCGTTCTTTTATCAATAAAAATAATCCTTACGTTCATACCAAACATGTTCGGGTTGAGATGCAACACGGTTCATTGGGGCGAGGATTTAAGATTAAGGTTGGTTTTAATAATGGCGCGGATCCTCGCGGCTTGCGAGCTTTATTCGCTTGTTTATCAAATTTGAAGCAATTTAAATTGGTCAGGCCGCCGGTTACGCTGCCAACAACATTTATTCGAGGTGTTCCTCAGCAATCACAGATGGTTTTAGATCATCCACGATTTAGGGATCTATGTTCGCCGACTTCCACGAGCATGATTGTTAATTACTTTTTAGCAAGACTTAATGGATCAATTAATGACCAACCACTAAGCGATTACGTTGTTGATTTTGCAAGCAAAGTGCATGATCGAGGCAGATTGAACATCTATGGTAACTGGCAGCTCAATGTTGCTCAAGCGTTTGATGCGGCTAATGGCGATATTTTTTTTAGAGTTGAGCGTCTTAATGGATTTGCGGATCTTCATGCTTGTCTTATGAAAAAAATACCCGTGGCAGTGAGTGTCCGGCGGCTACGCGGTGGTGCGACTCCCTATCAAAATGGGCATTTTATGGTTGTTGTTGGATGGAACCAGGCAAAACAAAAGGTGTTGTGCATAGATCCAGCCTTTGAAGGGAAGACCTTTAGAGCTTATCGATTGTGGGATTTTTTGCAGGCATGGGGACGCTCGGTGAATTTAAGCTACATCCCAATGCAGCGAGATATGTTTTGATTCTTGAATATTTGATTATTTATAAAGGGCCTCCTATTTAGGAGGCCCTCATAATATTTTACAACCCAGACGTTGGATAGGTTTGTTTGTAAAGAAGGTCTTTGTATTCGCTAATACGTGAGCGTGGTACGTTAACGTCTATAACAGGAGCTTGCATCGCCATAGGCGATAAGGATAGGATTTGTTGGGTATGTAATGGTATTTCAGTGTGGCTGAGGTATTCGAGCTTAATATCATTATTCGTGCAATGAAGATCGAATGGTTCTAATCCGTGTACTGATTTATTGTATTCTTCCACAACACGTTCTGTTTTTTCTCGTTCCGGGATGATAATTCTACCTTTTGGCGTTTCTTTGATTTCTTCTGGGATAAGTTTTGTTAGTTTTCTTATGATGTACAGTTTCCCTGTTCCCTTTAAGAATTCTAAATACTTAAACATATTTTGATAGCTGTGATAAACAGCCTCTGTTAATGCTTTCATCGGTAAGCTAGGGGTTGGAGAAAAATTTCTCGCCAATGCATTTTTTGCTCGTGCAATATTGACGTCAATAAGAGCCTCTTGCATAGCCGCAAGTAATTCTGGTCTATGATTACTGATAATTTGAAAGCTGTTTTCATAGTTTAAGCGCGTTGGATCTCCAAGAGCCTCTTCTTCTTCTTCGCGAGGATGTTGAGCCATGAGGATGCCATGGTCGATAAGCGTTTTAATGGTGATTGGGTTAAATAAAACGGTAGGCATTGGAGCTTCCATATCTAAATCAGCATAAACAAAGTAATCGGCTTCCTTTGTGTTTTGAAACATGTGAAGTGCGACGATGGGCCGTAAAAGATCAACTCGAAAATAGACGACGACCATTTGACTAAACACATCTTGGTTTGCTTGTACGATCGGGATCTCGTTAATATCTCGCAAGCGAATATTAATCGCTCTTGCCGGTCCAGATGCTGTCCAAATGGCATTGATGTGCTCATTAGTCGCTTTACTCGCATTAGGGGGAACTAATTTGGCATCAAACCAGACATTAACACAGCTTTCAGGATAACATTTGGCCCATTTGATGATTTTAGGAAAAAACTTTGGATCAAGAATGTGGGGTTGGCCCATATCGCTAACCCTGTTTACCCACATGAGATTGATTGAAACTCGTTCGAATTTTATTGGGCTAGTCGCCGGGGTTTGTTCCATGCCGCATGCTACATTACAAGCAAGCATTTGGACGAAAAAAATAACCGTCAATTGATAAAAACGTAAGAACATATACAACCTCCAGAATAATTTTTTTATAAAACCCTGTTTTTTTATTGCAATTTGTATTGTATCATGGTTTTGATATTTAAGCAAAAAGCCTTGTAATATCTCTCTAAAAACATGTTTTTATGGGTTGGCTTTTAACAGAAAGCTTTAAAAATTGGTCTTTTTGTTGATACACTTATTTTTGTGTATAACGAGGAGGCTTTCTATGAATCAGGAAAAATTTACCAATGCGTTTTCAGATTTATTGCAGTCAGCTGTAGGGTTGGCTAAGCAAGCGGAACATGCCGCTGTGCAACCGCTTCATGTATTGGCGGCGGCACTTGAAAATGATTTTTGTACCT
>CAZBUZ010000083.1:0-5032 GCA_964495205.1 uncultured Pseudomonadota bacterium
ACTCGAAGAAGCTGCCGACATTTGTGACGGAGATATAACATTTTGCATATCTAATCTTCACGATTTTGTTGCCCTCATTCAGTCTTTTGTGGATGAAAAACTTCAAACAGAAAACATGAATGCTTTTAAAAATCTCATGCATGTAACCATTCGCGATTTTTCAGGGCTCATCGATACACTACATCACTCATTCGATTTCATACCATCAGATCATCAAGCAAAAGTAACCCTTCTTGATGCCGTATTTCAGAAAATGCAGCACGATCAGTCGACAGATTTTTTAACCCATATCGCAGAACAAATAGCAGCGCTCAACGTTTTCATGTTCGATATCTGCGCGCTCATGGAACTTGTACAAAACCTACAAGAAAACAAGCGCATTATCCTCTGTTGTGGCGCATTTCATGCTCAAAGCATTATTTACTACCTAACCCATATGAATAAAACAGATGATCTTGTGCGACCTATGGTAGAACAGGCAGTGCATCGCATGCTCTGCATAACACAAGGATTCAGACCAATGCTAGCTCAACAATTCCACTCAATTTTACGCCAATTTGCAGCCATTCCCGCGCTGCAGCAATTACCAGTTCGCCAACAAGGAAAACGCAAATCATGCGAGCGTCCACAAGTACACCCTAATAAACGCTCTACGCAAAGTACAGAAGAACAGCCAGATACACGACGACGATAATTTTCTTGGAAAAACAGAGCTTCTTTTATTAAGCTAACGTAATCACCAATTCCAGACCAAATGAAAGGAGCCTTTATGTCAGAGCAACTCACCGACACTGTAGCGCTAGAAAAAATCAATCGCATTGTTATGGATGCTTCAAGTCAGGCAAACCTTCTAGCGGTTAACACTGCTATTATCGCCGAAAAACTTGAATCCAAAGAAGGTATCACCGTCATTGCCAAAGAATTGCAAACGCTTGCCGAACAACTTAAAATCGCATCAGAAGGGTTATTAGTCATAATAAACAAACCATGATTATGCAGAATTTTTCTCATCAACACACAAGGGATTTATTTTCTTTAAGAGCCATTGTTTCCATTGTTTTTATCATAACATTTACTCAAAATCTCCGAGCAATACCAAACTGCGGCGCCATTTTGGGAACAGATATTTGCATTATCGGAGATATGCATACAACATATGAAAAAACGCTACCAACAATCAAAAGCTACACAAACATTATCGATAGTTTTATCCAAAGAGAAAGACGCAAACCGCATAAAACTGCAATAATTCTTGAGGTATCACCACATTATCATCCGAAAACGAACCCGAACCTCAACGGCTATTTTCTTCAACATATAGCGCAACATAATCCATCGTCACGTAGCGATGTAACAGTAATCAACGCTGACCAGCGAGATAATGTAATGTCTTGCTTCGAAGCTCTCAATGCGTTTTGGCATGATTATATATTTGAACAACATCAAAATACGATGCATTACCTTAACAAAAATAAAAAAACCATATGCGATCATTACTCAACTAATTTCACCGATGCTCTCATAGATGATTGTTTAGACGATCTTACAAGCTTTTTACAAGAAACCCAAAAATCCTCCCGCAGCATCATCTCGCCACAATCCTTCAGGCTATTCACCGAAATACATCAAGAACTTTCCTTGCAAATTACAGCACTCCGCAAATTTTTTGAAACAATCGAAAACAAAGAAGAGACCACAGTGCTCGAAGCTGTTTTACAAAAAACTATAGAACAAAATGAATTAAGCATCCTTGAAGATACCGTTATGGGGAGCCCTGATGGGCTTATTGATCAGCTTTCGCTTCACATCTTCAACTTGTGTGTCATGCTTGAGATAATAAAAAATGTTCAATCAAACAACCGGGTCGTCATTATAACAGGAACTTTTCATGCGTTCTATCTTATTTATTACCTCAGAAAACACCTTGCACTTCCCATTGTACAACTCGTAGGATTTGATACCTCATACAACACACTTGAACATCCCAAAGAAGCAAATCCATTCTTGGGAATGCTCAAAATAGAAGATTTTGCAAACCTCATACAAAAATTCAGTCAGAAAAAACAACCGCTGATTCATCAATAATAACGTTTGGCCATTTCACGCAAGAGAGCAATACGTTTTTCAATTGGAGGATGCGTCGAAAACAAGGTAATTAATCCATCTGCTGAAAATGGATATACGATGAAAAGACTTGCCGAAGCTGACTGAGCAGTTGATTCTGGTTCCAGGTGCTGCACCTTGTTGCTACGCGTCAACTTTTCTAAAGCTGAGGCCAAAGCTAAAGGATCACGGGCAAATTCAGCGCCAGATTCATCGGCTAAATACTCACGAGAGCGTGAAATAGCCATCTGAATAAACATAGCGGCAATTGGCATAATAATAGCAGCAATCAAAGCGCCCCAACCTCCGCCGCGCTCACGATCACTTCTTCCACCTAAAATAAAAGACCATTGCAACATGTGCGCAAGATATCCTATAGCAGTAGCAATAGTAGCCGCTACTGTCGCAATTAAAATATCGCGATTTTTGATATGCCCCAGCTCATGAGCGAGCACACCGCGCAGCTCATGTTCTTCTAGAATATCTAAAATCCCTTGAGTCACCGCAACTGAAGCGTGACGAGGATTGCGACCCGTGGCGAAAGCATTAGCCATCGGCGTTGGAATGTACCACAGTTTGGGCATTGGAATACCAGCTTCTCGACTTAGCTCGCCCACGATGCTGTAAATATTTGCGTGATGCACAGGATCAAGCTCTTGGGCTCCATACATCGCCAAAACAATTTTATCTGAAAAAAAATAGGTTAAAAAGTTCATGAGCATGGCCATGACAAATGCCACAACCAAACCCTGTGACCCTCCAATAGAATAACCTATTAAAAAAAACAACCCGCTTAAACAGCTCAACAAGATCACCGTTTTTAACTGATTCCAAAACATAGCAGTCCTTCTTTTTTAATGATCATCATCATATTCAATCTGCCAATCATCAACAACCGCAGGCTCCTCTTCTTTTTCTTCTGCCCGGGGGTGTACGACTGTTTCAACAATGCGCTCACCACGCATTTTCTTTTGTGCATCTTGCTTTATCTGCAAAAGACGTTGCGCACGCATACGCGTATCCTCTTTCATCGCCTCTGTTTCTTGATCAAGGTTTGCTCGCGCAGAGTCAAGCATAATGTTAATTTCTTCTTGAAGCTTGGTGATTTTTTTCTTAAGCTTCAAAATCATTTCAACACCAGCCAAGTTCACGCCCATTTTGTGCGTCAAATAAATAATCTCCTCAAGCCTATCAACATCCTCCTCAGAAAACAATCGGGTATTCCCTTCGGAACGTTTAGGCGTAAGAAGCCCCTCTTTTTCATACATTCGAATAGTTTGCTGATGCACCTCAAACATCTTGGCAACCACCGAAATCGAATAAAAACCCTTCTTCCTTTTCATTGACGACTCCCTATCCATGAGCCCTCTCGTACCTTTTAATCACTTTTCAAAATGGTCAAGAAAGCCTCTTGTGGAAGCTCAACCGAACCAACTTGTTTCATTTTCTTTTTACCTTCTTTTTGCTTTTCAAGCAACTTTCGCTTTCGAGTAATGTCACCACCGTAGCATTTTGCGGTAACATTCTTGCGCAATGCCGAAACGGATTCTCGTGCAATAATCTTTGCGCCAATAGCCGCCTGAATAGCAACTTCAAACATTTGTCGATGAATAACGCCACGCAATTTCTGCACCAATTGACGTCCAACTTGCTGCGACTTTTCTCTGTGAACGATAACCGACAACGCGTCAACTGGTTTACCATTCAACAGGATGTCCATTTTTACCAAATCAGCAGGAAAGTAGCCAGCTTCTTCATAATCAAAACTTGCATAACCTGCGCTTTGTGACTTTAATTTGTCATAAAAATCAGTAATGATTTCATTAAGCGGTAATTTATAGCGCAAAATCAAACGATCCTCATCCATAAAGGTCATCTCAAGCTGCTCGCCACGACGCTCTTCGCACAACTTAATCATATTGCCCAAGTACTCCTTCGGCGTTATGATCGTGGCAGTCACCATGGGCTCGTACACCTCTTCGATAGCTACAGTTTCAGGAAATCGTGAAGGATTTTCAATAACTTCTTCAGACCCATCGGTTAATTTAACGCGATAGGGAACAGTCGGCGATGTCGTAATAATTGAAGCATTATATTCTTGCTCAAGGCGTTGTTTAAACACATCCATATGCAATAACCCCAAAAATCCGCAACGAAACCCTAAGCCAAGTGCCGCTGAACTTTCTTTTTCAACATGCACACTCGGATCATTGAGCGTCAGTTTTTCAATGGCATCTCGCACATGATCAAAATCAGAAGTATCTAACGGATAAATGCCTGCAAAAACCATAGATTTAGCCGGCTTAAACCCTGGTAAAGGCTGCACCGGCTTACCAACGTGAAAAAAGGTGTCACCAACACGAGCCTCCTTAACGGTCTTCATACCAGCGATAAGGAACCCCACCTGACCGGTAAACAATGCCCCGGTTGAATAGGGATCTGGGTACATAAGGCCGATATCAAGAACCTCATAGTCTTGCCCGGTGCTTGCACATTCAACCCGATCACCTTTTTTAATACTTCCATCAACAATCTCAATTAGACAAACCACCCCACGATATTCATCATACCAGGAATCAAAAAGCAATGCTTTAAAGGGTTTGCTTTCATCGGCAACAGGAGGCTTGATACGCTCAATAACAGCCGGCAACAAGGTCTCAATACCAAGACCTGTTTTGGCAGAGATTTTGAGCACCTCTTCTTTATGCGTATCAAAAACCTTCTCCATTTCTTTCATCACACGTTCAGGATCAGCGTTGGTCATATCAATTTTGTTAATCACAGGAATAATGCTTAAATCCTGCTCAAAGGCCAAATAGAAATTCGCCATCGTTTGCGCCTGCACACCCTGAGCCGCATCGACTAAAAGCAACGCCCCCTGGCAAGCATAAAGCGATCGCGAAACCTCATACGAGAAATCAACGTGGCC
>CAZBUZ010000084.1:0-4938 GCA_964495205.1 uncultured Pseudomonadota bacterium
CAATAGCCATGCCCTCAAGCTCTTTTGGTTGAATACCAACCGTATAGCGGCCATCAGCTGAAAGCGGTGAAAAAATTTCAAGGTTATTGCGCAAGCCCAATAGGTAATCCTCAGGACCACACCCTGGCGCTGAATGCAAGCAGGCCGTTCCTTCGCTCACCACAACCGTATCATCCAAAAGAACAGGAATCGTCAAACCGTCTACAAAAGGATGACGAGCAACCTTGCCTTCAAAAACAACTGAATCACATTCAGCAAGCACCTTCTTTTCAATACCCATCTGCTCGCACACCTTATCGGCAAGCTCCTTGGCAAGAATATAGGCTTGATGCGGCTCTTTGCCCGCAATTACCACATACGGAGCCTTTGGATTCAATACGACTGCGCGGTTAAGCGGCAAGGTCCAGGGCGTCGTCGTCCACACCAGGAAGGAAATCTGCAGCGCAGGATCTTGCTCAAAACAATAAGGAAACGTAAGCCTGGCCATCTCTGTTTCATAAGGAAATAAAACAAAAATAGAAGGGTCTTTGCGGTCTTGATATTCAATTTCCGCAGTCGCCAACACCGTCTGGCACGATGCGCACCAAGGCACCGTTTTCCCTTTACGCTCGATATACCCTTTTTCAACGAATGTTGCAAGCGAGCGTAAAATTTCTGCTTCATAGCCTGGGCTCATCGTAATATAAGCACGTTCATAGTCAGCCATCTTGCCAAGCTCTTTGAGCTCCTGACGCTGCACCTCAACCCAGTGATTGGCATAATCACGGCAATATTTTTTAAACGTTATGCGATCAATTGATCCTCTATCCTTTTCAATGCCGCGTTCGGTTGTCACTTTGAGCTCGATCGGCAATCCATGGCAATCCCATCCTGGCACCAGGGGTGCATACATACCCTCCATGCGTTTTGCCTTGCAGAGAATGTCTTTGAGGGTGTAATCAAGCGCATGCCCCATGTGCAAATGACCATTGGCATACGGCGGTCCATCGTGCAACACAAATTTTTCTGCACCCTTATTATGCCGCGAAACTTTTTCATACAAATCGTGCTCTTCCCAGAACGCTAAAATCTCAGGTTCTTTTTGCTGGGAATTGGCACGAATAGAAAACTCGGTTTTGGGGAGATTCAGCGTATGCTGAAAAGGATTCTTATTTTTTTCTTCTGGTTTGGTATTTTTTTCATTACTCATGGGATCACCTATTTGTCACGCTAAACAGCTAAAAAATGTTCAATCTACACGTTCCTTGTCATCCCGGCCACCGAGCCGGGATCCATCTTACATCTCATGGATTATCATTTGCTGCACAGCTTAGCATAAAAAGCAATACTTGGTAATCAACTCATTGCAATGATTAACATAATAATGAATTATCGGACAAGCCAAAAAGGAAGCATCCAAAACATCGCAAGGTATGAATAGAATACCCACCCCTCTTGCAAAATGGCATCGCAAATGCCATAATGAGTCTCAAAATGGCAACTGCGATGCCATTTTGCTTAAAATTACAAAAAGGGGCTCCCTATGAAGTTTATAAAGCGCTTTTTCAAACCTCCTGCACAAAGTTTTTTTCTATTTGGTCCACGTGGAACCGGCAAATCAACCTTAGTAGATGCCTGCTTCAAAGACGATATCTGGATTGATTTGCTCGACCCTGAAACATTAAGAAGCTATAGCGCGCGCCCCGAGCGCCTATTTGATGTGACCAGAGGGAACCCCGAAAAAAAAATTATCGTCATCGATGAGGTCCAAAAAGTCCCCTCACTCCTCAGCGTAGTCCATGCCTTACTCGAGGAGGATAAGAAGCTGCAGTTTATTCTTACGGGCTCCAGCTCACGCAAACTTAAACATGCTGGCGCAGATTTGCTCGCAGGTCGAGCACTTTACCGGCATCTTCATCCCTTTATAGCTGCTGAGTTGGGTGATATTTTTTCTTTAGAAAAAGCTCTTGAGATCGGACTTTTACCCGTCATTATGGGGTCGTCAAATCCTCGAGAAGCTCTCCAGGCGTATGTCGGACTGTACCTTAAGGAAGAGGTCCAAGAAGAGGGTCTCGTTCGAAGTCTTGAAAATTTTTCTCGTTTTTTAGAAATCGTAAGCTTCTCGCATGCATCGCTGCTTAATGTGACCAATATTGCGCGAGAATGCGAGATTAAACGCAAAACCGTAGAAAATTACATTGAAATATTAGAAGATCTTTTATTGGCATATAAATTGCCAATCTTTTCAAAACGTGCTCAACGAGCCTTGAGCGCTCATCCTAAGTTATACTTATTTGACGCCGGCGTATTTCGCGCACTGCGCCCCAAAGGTCCTTTAGATAGGCCCGAAGAGATAGAAGGTGCCGCGCTCGAAGGCCTTGTCATCCAGCACCTGCGCGCGTGGAACGATTATAGCACCGAAAAACATGATCTTGGATTCTGGCGAACGCGATCAGGTCTTGAGGTTGATATTGTCGTCTATGGTCCTCATGGTTTTTGGGCTCTTGAGGTCAAAAACGCCACCAAAGTTCACTCAATAGACACCAAGCCCCTCGAAGCGTTTCGAGAAGACTACCCAATGGCTCAAGGCATCTTGCTCTATCGCGGTAAGGAACGGCTCTTGCAAAATGGCGTTCTTTGCATACCATGCGAAGAATTTCTTATCGGATTGACACCCGATCAACCAATTACCGTATGATGCGAAACGCTAGAATAATGTTACCGAGCGGGCATGCGCTCAAATAATTCACGCAATTCAACCAGCCGCCCTGCATCATCGTGGGACAACTCATGAGCAAATTCTTCAAGTTGATGGAACATCAACGCCAAATGCACGTGCATCTCAACCAAGGTATCATGGGCAACTCGCGTCCCCGCTGACAAAAGCATAGGAACAACCTCAAGATTTTGCTCGATTTGTTGCAGCAATGATGCGGCATTTAAATCTTCTCGTAAGCGTCTTGCGCGTGATTCGTGTTCATCCTCTTCAGGAGCTCCTTCTGCTCGCGCTCGACGCACACCTTGCCGCTCACCTTCTTGCTTATGCCGTCTCATTGCCTCAATCTGATCATCCAATGAAATCATACGATTAATAATCGCTTCTGGTATTTCTCCCTCAGCATAACATTCACGCAACACGGCCAACTCATTTTCCAAACGAGCAATCTCAACGTCAAGATCAGCATCTAAGCGAGCGCATATCACTTCATCGAGTTGCGCTCGACAAAAAGGACATCGATTACATGGTTGATCTACAATAATCTTTTCACGAATCATATGCCCCTCAGCCATCGCTTCTTTTTCAACAACCGCCTTGCGATGGGAATAATGATTCTTCAGGCATCCCATGCAACAAACGGCATGGCAAGATGAACATTCAAATTTAGGCTTTTCAGCAAAATCACCAGCACAAAGAGAACATTCAGCAATGGGATCTTCCATAGCCAATGCTCCAAAAGGGACAAAAGACATGATAGATACGCAAACAAACGCGAAACTAAATAAAAACTTCTTCATAAATCCTCCATCTGGGTAATAATAAGTTTTCTTGATCAAACCAAAAAATATTTTACAATTAATAAATTAAATATAACGCAACTACAATTCTTGTCAAAAGATACCCATGCTCGAAAAACATCACATATTAACGCAAAATGTCACACGCTTTGGCAAAAACTGTAAAAAAACACTTTTTGCACAAAGTTTTCATTTTCACGAGAAAAGTAAAAATTGACAAATACAAAAAAACAATCAATGGTGATAGGTAAATAGTAGTGAATCAGGAAATTAAAGCACAGACGATACCTAAAAAACTTTTACATAAATACGTGATGTCGTCCCGGCCATTCCTAGCGTAGCCTTGTGCAAAGCCTTTTGAATAAATACCGCAAGCAGTATCATCAAGCCTCGTAACTTAACAATGCCCTGCTTGCACAATAAACACTATTTGGAGGTTATTATGAAAACGTATAGCAAAATACTCACCATAACTCTTGCTGCATCACTATTTGCAGTAACAATGCCATCAACAACTTTTGGCATGGAACGCAAACATGGCCGCGATGGGGGTAACAAAAAAAGCATCTTCGGGTTTTTATGCAATTTGCTCGGCAAAAAGCATGACCGCGCTGCCCAAGAAGACCAGGGCCGCAAACAAGCGCGCATGGAACAAGAAACTCCAACACCAAGCCCAAGCCTACTCGAACAACTACCGGATGAGATTCTTCAACTCGTCAAGCACCACTTAGTCACAAGTGATGATAAACCAGCAACAGTCCTGTCTGCACGTAACGCCTTGAAGCAACTTATCACATTACGACTCATCAATAAACGCTTTAGTTGCTGCATTCACCTACCACCCCCACTTGAAGCTCGTCTTAGAGACCAAGAAAACCCATACAAGCTCAACCTTAATGATGATGCGGTCACGGTTGCCGCAGCATGCGGTCAGTTCGACAGACATGCCATCACAAGGCATCTCCACTTTGGCCCTATGGGTTCTGCGGCTCACTATGCCGCATACTACAACCAACTAGAAGCATTTGCAGCACTTGTAACCGCTAACCCCCGCTACCTCGACGTTATGGATGGCAACAACAAAACCGCACTCCATATCGCCGTAGAAAAAGGGCACAAAGACGTAGTAATAGCCAGAATAGCTTTAGCAATAGAAGAAACTAAACAAAAAAACGATGCTATTGATGCAAGGGATCCTCAAAAAAAGCAAAAAGAATCAGCCGCGAACGAAAAAGTCTGGCATCTACAAATATTACAAGAAATCGCAGATGCCGGCAATTTTACAGATCCCGCGCTCCAAAGTTTTCTTTTTAAGCCAACAATCCCAGAAAACCAAAAAGATGCCTACGGCAATACACCATTAATCCAAGCAGCCCAAATAGGTAATTTAGCGGAAGTTCAAAGGCTCCTTGCCATACCAGGCATCAATATTAACGCCCAAAA
>CAZBUZ010000085.1:0-4919 GCA_964495205.1 uncultured Pseudomonadota bacterium
AGGTATGAGGCATCAATGAGGTTGCGTGGGAAATAGAATGCCATGCCGTGCATATCCTGAACAGCTGTTCCAACTGCTTTTGCGGTAACAATATTATTGATGAGTTCTTGGCCTTGTGTGAGAGTTGCTTTCAGTGCTGTGACTGTTTCGGTGTTCAGAGCATTGGCTTCTGGTTTGCCGAGTTCTTCTGCCAGATTGGCATAGATCGCGGCTAAATCAAGATAGTACGATGCTTGGCACATGCTCGGGCTGGTGCTTCGTGCTGTGATGACGATGTTTTTGAAAACTTCTTTGTTTTCTGCAAACAATTTTTTGCTGAGTGCTACAACATTATTAAGGTTGGCAACAAATGGATCGATTTGAGATAAGTCGAGCGCAGATAGCGTGTAGATGTTTTTTACCGTGTGCTGAGCATAATAGTCGCTATAAGTTTTTACGAGAGCTTGTATTACTGCGGTCGCATCCAGCGGTTTGTCGAATGAACTGAAAAAGTCTTTGTAGTTCCACCCATCTTTGAGCTCACAGTTTTGCGAACCGATGAGGTATTGGACGTCATTTCTTAGTTGGTAGCCGACCTCAAGCATGGCCATTTTGCAGCAGTCGGTGCCGAGGATATCTAACTTTTTACCATCCAAAACGGTTTCCTTAATGGTTTTGAGCATGGCGATCATGGTGGCATTATCGATAAATGTTTGTGTATCAGTGAATAGCAAGCCGCGTGTGCCAAGTGATTTGTAGCAACGACGGTGTTGCTGGTGCTCATCAAAGATGATGTCCATGTTTTTTAGAGGGCATATGCCGCCTGTACAGGTATGCCCTGGTTCGTCAGGGTCAACGTCCCAAGCAAAGGGATCTTGGCTTGTTGGCCGATAGGTTGGATCGAGTGTGCCAAAACCATGTCCCCAGAGAATAAGCCCGTAATGTTTTGCCGGATAGTTTTGTGCTGTCCATCGCATAAAATCGACTACGTTTTTTCCGCAATCATTGTCCAAAGCTATCGTTTCTTTCGGTTTGATTGCATTATGGCGTATGGCATAGCGCCATGCTTCTGAAGCTTCAAGGTGCACCTGGGTGACGATGTTTAAGGTTTTGGCTTTCGATTGTGCTTGTGCCATGGCATTCATGTTTTTGTACAGCCAGTAATGCATATCGGGTGTTCCGGCTTCCATGTAGACGGCGAATGTCCAGTCTGCCTTGTGCGATTTGGTTGCTGAGCTTGAGTATGAAATGAGTAATGTGCAGGCGAAGACGACAATTTTTTTGGCGAGCATAACGGACTCCTTTTGAGGGTGGGGTTAATGATGAACTATCGCATCTAGGCATACTAAAAAGGCTTATTGAGTGTCAAGTTTCTTTGCGTTGGACATTTAAAAGAGCTCATGATACATTTTTTCGCATTGATGTAGTTTCGTTGGGAGATTCGATGCTTTATCTGCTTTCGCCAGAAAAACACGCGTCTTAAAAGTCGGGGGGCTTTTAATGAACGATTTGAACTAAAAATATTTTTTTATCGATGAAGGTTTGCTATGAATTTTTTAAAAAAAGTTATTGGGTGCCTGTGGTTGTTTTCCGTTGTTGCTTTAACGAGTACCGCTCTTTTTGCTGATGCAAAGAGTGGTCTTTTGCAAAAACATGACAAGCATGGTGTGTCCATAACATTAGAATGGCATAAAGCTGATGATGCCGCACGTCTTACGCGTGTAATGAAGCCGCTTATTCCTGTGTTGGCTGATGCATTTGCCGATGATGCAGCACTTTTTAGAAAATTTTTCTTTGATGAAGGAACTCAAGCTATTAAAGCTGAATATGCAGAGCTTTTGCAGGGGTTGCCGGCCGAGATGCTGCAGATCATTGAAAAAAACATTCAACTTGGCGGGCAAGACAAACAAACACGTATTGCTGGTACGCTTAAAAAATACGAACAATCGTTTTCTGATGAGTTGCTGACGAAGTGGGTTCCTGCTGCGCCTTTTGTGGTTATAGCCAAAGAGGGCGATAAGATCTTGGGTGTAACATTATTTTGTCGCATGAGTTTAGAGCCCGGTTTTGATTTGCCAGCGCATGCCGTTTACTTGGATGAGCTTGGCGTTGCATCTGATGCGCAGGGGCGAGGCATTGGGCGACTTCTTATTTTTTCAGCCTTTGAGCTGATGCCAGATGTGACACAAATTTGCCTTGATACAGGCGTTTGGAATACCAAGGCCCAAGCGGTTTATGAGCGACTTGGTTTTTGCAAGCGCGAATGCAAAGAAATCGGTCATGTTGGTTATCAATTTATTAAAAAGCTATCGCTATCATGACAGGTTTTGTAAGGTTAAAAACTGCTGGTGATTTCTATTTGCTAAACTTCTTCAGCAAATACATCAAAAAGAAGCTGTGTGCATTGTTAGAGGGGGTAAAGCCTAGCCATGCAAAGCTATAAGCGTTGTAAGGATCATAAAGCTATTTTTCCCACTCAGTGGCATGACAATTAGAGCAAACCTGCTTCATGTCGTTTGAAGCTTTAAACATAAAAGTTGTGAGTTCTTCGGCTGAGGCATTGCTTGAAAGCAACCTAATGAATTCATCTGCAAGCATTTTGACTTGTTTAAATGTTTCGTGTCCGCTACGAATCGCCTTAGAAACCCATGCCAACAGGCAACCATTAAATTCACCGATATTGAGCTCATTTTCGGTGCATTTTTTACATTTAATTTTGAGGTCAAGCCCATTTTTCCGAGAATACTCTGCTATTGCATTTCCCCATGGGTCAGCGATGGCAATAAATTCCATAAGATCTTCCGCTTGTTGCTTAATGACTTGTGGATTATCAAGTGTAAATTGATTTTCGCCTTGCAAAGAGCTTAAAAAACCAATAACAACAGTCAAACAAATGGACAGTTCTTTTGCTATCTTCATCATCCCCCGTATAGTTTTTTTAAATTACCGCCTGTTTACTTTTTTCTTTCAATTTTTTGGGCTTTGGTCCTGATGCTGGATACCAATGAATTTGCCCACAATTTGGACATGCTATTGAAAAATTTTGGGCAAGACCAGCCATGCTGTTATCAATAATTCCTCTCGTTTCACCTCCAGCCGATGCTTTTGCTCTGGTTGCAATTTCATTGGCTATCGCAGTAACTATAAAAGGTACAACTAATGGGATAATAAGCTTCATGAGGTATGCTTCAGGGTAGGTTAAAAATTCTGTCAGTCCCATTTCTCTGCCGCAGTTATTGCACTTTATAGTTGTGTCCATATGGAACCCTTTCATGAAAAGAACTAATTTTAAGTTAATGGAGTGGTATTCGAAATCGCAATAAAATTATAAAAAGACATGTGCTTTTTGCAACAAGACTATGTTTTTTTATCTTCTTTTACGTGGGAGTGCATAGAGGCAAGATGACTGGCGCTATAATTTTTAGGCTGAGGTAAGGTTATGAAAGGAAAAAGTTTCGAGGCATATTGCAATGGTGTCGCATATACGTTACACTTCAAGGTATGAAGATTATCAATGTTATTCTTTATACCACTAAAACAAATAAGCAACCGTTTGCCGAATGGCAAAAAAAGCTTACGACCAAAACAGAGTCTATTGTTTTAGCTCGTCTGGCCAGAGTAAGAGGTGGTAATTTTGG
Organism: uncultured Pseudomonadota bacterium; assembly: GCA_964495205.1. GTDB lineage: Bacteria > Babelota > Babeliae > Babelales > RVW-14 > GWF2-38-10. Next base: position 3,618 of record CAZBUZ010000085.1, read on the forward strand.
TGATGCCAAACCGATCAAAGGCGCAACTGGATTATATGAGCTTCGCATAGATTATGGAGCTGGATATAGAATCTATTACGGAAAAATCGGTACAACAATTATTGTGCTTTTTTAGTTGGAGGAGATAAACGAAGTCAAACTCGTGATATTGCAAAAGCAAAACAGTATTGGCTTGACTACAAGGAACAAAAATATGACAAAAAAACAAACGTATGAAAATTATGCTGAATTTTTACAAGAACGACTCAAAGATCAAAAGCTTGCTATGGCGTATTTGAATGAAGCCTTAAAGGATCCAGATCAAAATGTATTTTTAATTGCACTCAAAGATGTTTTGACAGCGCAGGGGAAAGATATTTCTGCGCTTGCAAAAAAAGCTCACATTAGCAGACAAAGTTTTTATCGAATGTTGTCAAAAGAGGGCAATCCTCGTTGGAGCAATATTGCCTCATTGATTGATGCTGTTGGGCTTCAGATTCATTTGTCGTATAAAAGATAGAACATGAGTACTTGGTTTTTTTGATGAGGGCCATGGGCTTGTCAAGCCTCAAAATAATATTAAACTTGCCATTGCAATAGAAAAATTACTGGTAAAACATCTTGGCGGACGATTTGAGGAGTAATTATAATGCTGAATAAAATCATAGCATGGGCACAAAAAGAGAATGCGATAAGGGCCATTGTTTTGACGGGATCTCGAGCTATAAGTAACAATAACAACATAGACCAGTTCTCAGATTTTGATGTAGCCTTATTTGTTGCGGATCGGCAAAAGTTTTTATGTGATGATGCATGGTTGAATGCGGTGGGAAATGTTTGGGTGTTGATTCCTGAACAGGTTTCGTTTAATAATTTTGACGTTCCAACACGTCTTGTGATTTTTGAGGGTGGCGCGGGAGTTGATTTTGCTTTGTGGAGCACTGAACAGCTGGCGAAGTTGGTTGAACAAAAGCAGCTTCCATTTGCCTGCGAAAATGGTTATCGTATTTTGATTGATAAAGATGGGCTTGCAAAGCAGCTTTCAAAAATTCCGCAAGAAGCGCAGCATTTTGTGCCGCCTACATCCCAAGAATTTGCAGCAACAATAAATATATTTTTTTTTGAAGCATTTAATTGTGCTAAGTATCTTGCTCGGGGTGATCTTTGGCATGCAAAGCTCAGGGATTGGAATACCAAAGAACAGTTTTTAAAAATACTTGAATGGTACCATAAAATGCTGCATGGGATGCAATACAAGACCTATTGGCATGGCAAGCACATGCGGTCTTGGGCGGATAAAGAAATCTGGGTTGATTTAAACAA
>CAZBUZ010000086.1:0-4836 GCA_964495205.1 uncultured Pseudomonadota bacterium
GGACACCAGATTTTCATTCTGGTAACAGGGGTTCGAATCCCCTTGGGGACGCCAAGTAAATTCTAATAAAAATTAAAGATAAATTACCCAATGTCTTTGATGGCTGCATAAGCACAATCTTTTCCTTTGCTCAAAACTCAATAGATGGTATTTTTTCAATTAATAGCATTGAGGCTAACCGAACCAGAATAACCGGAAAATCATTCTTTGTGCTATATGTTTCGACCAAAATTAGAGAAGAAGGGCCATATTTATGAAGAAACTTTCGCTTGGTATACAGACCTTTGAAAAAATCATTGAAGATAACTGTGTCTATGTTGATAAAACAAAATATATCTATGAACTTATTCAGGGAAATTGTTGTTTCCTTGCGCGTCCTCGGCGCTTTGGCAAATCGCTTTTATGTTCAACACTAAAGAACCTTTTCCTTGGCAAAAAGGAGCTTTTTAAGGGGTTGTGGATTGATGAAAATAGCGATTACAAATGGCCAATTCATCCAGTTATTCACCTTGATTTATTAACGGTTGCTAGAGACAATCCTGATGTATTAACTGCAAGTTTGATGCGAAAACTTAGTATTATCGCAGAAAAAAACGAATTGGCATCATTGGAGCATACCACTCCCGGTGAAATGCTTGAATTACTTATTATGCGCCTCTATAAAAAATGCGGCAGTAAGAATCGCATTGTACTTATCATAGATGAATACGATAAACCTGTTTTGGATCATATTGAAAATGTTGACGTAGCGCAAAAAATGCACGATATCCTAAAGACTTTTTATGAAAGCTTTAAGGGATTAGACGAATATCTTCGCTTTGTTTTTATTACGGGGGTTACTCGTATTTTCAAAACAAGCGTTTTTTCTGGTTTGAATCAGTTTACTAATATTTCTATGTATACGAATTTTGCCCATCTGGTTGGATATACAAAAGATGAAATAGAATTTTATTTTGATGAGCGACTACAAAAAATTGCATACAACAAAAAAATAACCGTCGAAGCATTAAAAACAATGCTCCACGTTTGGTATGATGGGTATAGATTTTGGCGTGACCAACAGCTCCTTACGCGAGAGTTAGAAGGCAAAGGGGTGGCAAGGCTTTATACGCCATTTTCGATACTCAATTTTTTGGATACCTCAGATTTTAGCAATTATTGGTTTGAGTCTGGGACTCCGTCTTTTTTAATAAAAAGTCTTAAGCAGCGCGAATTTCCTATCGAGTCATTCAATGACCTCAAATCAGGTGAAAATGAGCTAATGGCATTTGACTTTACAAACATCCCCTTACCTGCACTACTTTTCCAGACGGGCTATGCAACGATAAAAAGCTATGATGAAGGTAGCAAGCTCTATGAGTTAGAATTGCCGAATTATGAGGTGCAGGAGTCGTTATTAAAAAGCATCTTGGTTGTTATAACAAAGCATGAAACTTCATCGATTACTAGTCGTTTAATCGATCTTCGAAATTCATTAGAATCAAATGATTTAGAAACATTTATTGGCCAGGTCAAGGATTTTTATTCAAAAATGCCGTATACAATCGCTATCGATAAGGAAAAGTACTACCAGACTATTTTCTTTTTAATTCTACAGATTATCAATTTAAGACCGGATGTTGAAAAGGCAACAAACATTGGACGTATTGACTTGATCGTAGAAACAAGAAAGACCCTTTATATTTTTGAGTTCAAGTTAAATGGTTCAGCGAAAGAAGCTCTTGATCAAATTCTGAATATGAAATATTACGAAGCATATCGAGATTGTGGTAAAAAAATAAAACTTGTTGGTGTCAACTTTTCGAGTAAGGCAAAAAACATAACAGAACACTTGTTTCAAGATCTAAAATGATGCTGGTGAGAGAGATGAAGAGTGTAATAAAGATAGCTTTAGTTGTATTGACCATGGTTTGCAGCGCCTCATCTGCAGCAACGGTGCCAACAGAAGGCTCAATAGAAGCGATTAAGGGCAATGGTTTTCAAAAATTGTACACGTTAAAATGGCACAAAACCATGATTTGGTCGATGAGTGTTCTTAAAAATGGCAACCTTGTTTCTGGTTCTGAAGATTCCTACGCAGCAGTCTGGAATGCTGATGGGACGTTTGCACGGTCCTTGCATAAAAATTATTCAGACGTGGTTTCTGTTTGTGAGTTAGTAGATGGAAGAGTTGCATGTGGTTCAAATGATGGCATTATTAATCTTTGGAATGCCGAGACTGGCGTATGTACCACATTATACAATCTTGCAAAAGAACCAGCTTATGCTAACCATGCTAACTGTGTTATGCAATTAAGTAGTGGAGGCATCGCTTTTAGTACACGCAATCGCTCTATCAAAATCTGGGACATTGACAAGGATATGTGTCTTAAGACTTCTGATGAAGATTCACACAATGCTTGGATCTGCTCGCTTATAGAGTTAAAAAAAACAGGATATTTAGCGACTGCCTCATGGGATAAAACCATAAAGACTTGGGACATATCAGGAGATAACTTTACGTGTGTCAAAACATTTAAAGGACACACCGGTTGTATTAATCGAATCAGCGATTTGAATGATAAAACCTTAGTTTCAGCGGCAGATGACAAAACAGTGAAGATGTGGGACATCGGTTCTGGCGAGTGTAATGGGACACTGTGTGGGCATAGCGATAAAGTTTATGCACTGCTCGTTGCGCATGATAAAATTATTTCCGGTTCACGGGATAAAACCGTAAAGATTTGGGATCCAAATTCAAAAAGCTGCATTATGACAATTCCTTGCGCTGACAAGGTTTACTCGCTAGCATATTCACCCAATAATCAGCGTCTTTTTGTGGGATTATGGTGCGGGGACATAGAGGTCTTTCAATTAAATTTTTAATTGGTGTGGTTATTTGCTTTTTTAGTGAAGATTACAAATCATGCTGTTAATTACGAATTGAATATTGAAAGTATCTGGCCCAATATAGCGAAAAGTTCCCAGCCTCCGCTCTTTGTAGCTACGGCGGGCAGGCTAAGATCGTCCATTAAGGGACGCCAGTCTTCGCTCAAAAGAGCTTTGGTTATAAAATTAAAAGTTGAAGATTTTGATTAAAACAAACTCGATAACCTAACGCCATTCGTACATATATTGAGCGTTGGATGTTGTTTTTTTAATAAGGCAATACCAGAAGGTGTTATTTGCTTACAGTTGGAAAGATTAATATACGTAATCTTTTTACAAGGGGCTAAAAAGTTAAGTCCCTTATTGGTAATTTTGTTTAATCCATAAAGATTTAAGTCAAGAAGTTTTTTATAAGTTCCCAAAAACTTCAACCCGGCATCGGTAATTTTATTACATCCTTCAAGGTCTAATTCCTTAATATGTGAAGCTTTTTGTAGTAGTTGAAGGCCTTTGTCGGTAACCCTATTGCAACGATTAAGATAAAGACTTTCAAGTTGACTGATCTTGCTCAAGTGTTCAAGCCCTTTGTTAGTAACTTTTTTGCACCCCTTTAGTTTAAGGGCCCGAAGTTGCTTGCAACTGGTTATATACTGAAGCCCTGTATCAGTTATTTTTTCACAAAGAGTTACGTCAAGGTGTCTAAGTCTTGGACATTTTGCAAGATACAACAAACTCTTGTTTGTAATGTTATGGCAGCCTTCAAGTTCTAGTTCCTCAAGCGGGGCGCATGCAGTTAAATATCGAATTCCTTTATCGGTAATTTTATTGCACCATCCGCAACAAAAATGCTGCAATGTTTTGCTGGCTGCCAGGTAAGCAAGTCCCTTATCGGTAATCTTTTCACATCCATAGCAACAGAGGCTTTGCAATTTTTTGTATTTTGAAAAAAGAGCTAAACCTTTATCGCTGATTTGATTACAACCAATTAATGATAGGTTTTCTAATGTTTTGCATGAGGTTAAGCATTTAAGCCCCGCGTCAGTAATCTTAGTACAATTGGATAAGTTGAGTTCTTTGATCTGGTTATTTTGAGCTAATTGACAAAGCAAGGCATCATCTACCATTACACATTCACGATGATTTAGGCGTGACTGCATTCCCTTTAATAACTTTTTAATGATTTGAGATATTTTTTTACTTGTCGCCATTTACATTCTTGGTTGAGTAAATGTTTTTAGATACTGCGCTTATTACTCTGAATCTGATTGTATCACAGTCAAAAAATGACTTGCAATAGTTTCATCAATCAGTGATTTCTTGCAAATTAACGTCAAATTCAATCTGTTTGCTCCGGAATATGTCTACGAGAGGGCGCCAGTTTTCGCTCACAGTCCAATGCGTAAGCATTGGGCTATCGCATGGACGTTAGCTTACGCTAGCACCCAGATTTTTTTATTTAGATTCATTGCCTTTTTGTCATCCTGAACTTGATTCAGGATCCATCTTTGTGTCTTTGATCTATTATGTGCATGACGTTTATCGCATATTTTTCATCAATGCGTGGTGCCCAACACGAGCTGAGCGCAAACAAAAAAAATATATGCGACGTACTTTATCATATTCTTTATTGTTTTCCCCTTGCCATCCCCAATGGGAGGAATCCCCCATAAAAATTTGTACCATAATTACAGCATAATGATGATATTAAGCGATTTTCAAGTAATGGACAAATCCTGGGCGAGCGAGGAAGCTACGAGTGACCAGGCCGCCGTAGCTAGAAGTGTTTGGCGACAGCGAACGCTGGATGCGAGAGCGCAGGAGGGGCTTTTATGGCAAAACGGTTTTGGTAGAAGTCTTAAAAGTGTATGGGCAAATCATTAAAATTTTGTATCCTAATCTCGTTGTGTGTTTGCCTAGGCCGTATCGACATTTAGTTTGAAAGTGAGATAATTAATCACAAGTAAAAGG